>USAR01000206.1 GCA_900552605.1 uncultured Oscillospiraceae bacterium
CGGTGCAGGTAGCGTCTTTCTTATTTATAACGCTCGTTGTGCCTTTGTGATTGTTTTTATCAATCGGTAGTTCCTTTCCTGTTTCCAAAACCTCTTCACAATCGGCACATATTCTATCACCGCTATAACCGGTGATCTTACACGTGGCATCTTTATATCCCACTGTTTTCACATCGTTATGTAAACAGCTGTAAAGGGCAGTAAACGAAACATCAGACGTTACAACCTCATCTAAGTTTCTGCTCCAATAAAGCGTTTTATTGCCGACTGTTCTTCCTGCCTTTTTGCCGTTTATTTGCGGAATTAAAGAGTTGAGCTTCCCAATATCCTGTTCTGTTAATGAATCGGCAACTGTCAATCCGCGAGAAACCAGCACCGTTTTAATCTGCTTACCGTTTTCGTTTTTAAAAAGAACCGTGCATTTTGGAGTAGGGTCATCAGAGAACACAGAAAACTGTGTTATATCGCCTCTCGGATTGCTGTTTGTACCGCCGTTTTTTGCAACAAGCGCAATATATCTTCCGGCAGGCTCATTGCCGTTTTCAAAAGATATAAATTGATTATCTGCAAAGCGCACCTCATCACCGCTCGAAGAATCGTTGCTCAGCTGCTTTGTTTCCGAATTATAATACCATTTCTCTGCTGTTGTGTTATTGTATCCGTTCGGTTGCGAGTATGCTATAACTTTGCTGTAATCCTTAAACAATTCAGCTTTCGTATTTGAAATATAGATATCATATTCTCTGATCAAATATTGATAATTGCCCGGATTACCGTTACCTACCAGTAGTGCATTAACTGACTTAACAGCGCCGAGATCAGCCATCACAATACCCACGGTACTGTCCTTGAGCTCAACTTTGCCGGCGTTGATAGCATTTTTAAGTGAAGTATTGCCTTGGGAATTACCGAAAATGTAATCTGTTCCCACACCATCTTTATTATGGCATATTGTGCCTGTGCGCACCCTTGTAAAGTATCTTCTCGAAAGCACTGTCTCATCAGGTGTCTGTGCTGTATATGTTCCGTCGTCATTAGGAGTATACTGTGTTTCTCCGGAATAATAGATAACGTCCTGCACAGAGTTATTTGCATAAATCTCATCGTACTTTTGTTGTGTAAAGCCGTTATTCTGAATTGTTGCCTTGTGTCTGTAATAAGAAGCGACAGCATTTCTCAATCCATCAATTGCAGTGGGGTCTGCGGCAGAGGTTTCGGATTTTCCGTAATCTTCGCAGTCGTTAAAATACACAACATCATCAAACTCGGGCAAAAAGCTGTCTGTTAAAATATCATAGCAACGCATAACATAGCAGTCATCATATAAATACATAAAATATCCTGCCGAGTCCATACCGCCGTACCAGTTGCGATTGCCGAGGGTTGTGGGAATATCAAGAGTGTAAAGCTGTTTTTCAGCATCGCCGTTGAGGTGCACTGTTGTAAGTCCGCAGTAACCCAAGCCGTCGTGCTCATCGCCGCTGATATAAGAAACATTGTCAAAATTCTTCATAATGTAATTGAATTCAGCGGTGTATTTTTCCGAAATGCGGTCATATTTAAGATGATTTATAAGGAATGACGGCTTGCCCGTCTTTTCACAGTATTCAAGAGTACTGTAAATCCAGCTCCACTGCTCATTGCTTATTTTTGATGAAAGCTTTGTTGTAGACCCCTCAAAGCAATCCATAACAATGTAGTTTGCAGCGCCGTCGGTAACATAGTAGTAATTTGTTTTCAGCTTACCGTTTTCGTCAACCAAGCTTTTATTAGGCTCAGCGGCAGTGTCTATATAGCTGCTGCAACGCTCGCGGAAATACGCATTGTCAACCTCCTCTTCTGTCACTGTTGTCGGGTGTGTGAATTGGTGGTTGCCAAGGCATACCGCTGCGTTTTTTCCGCCGTTTTCAAGGAAGAATTCATTTATAAAATCAAAAAAGTACTTTTCATTTTCATCAAGCCTTGTTTCGGCATAGTCGCCGGCATTAACAAGTGTTTTGCAGCCTATCTCGGCTGCCTTTTTGAAGAAGTTTATTGCAAGATTGTTGGTATAGTCGTTCAGAGCCTCTTCCCTTGTGGTTTTGTAAATGTGAGTATCAGAACACACTGCAATTTTTACATTCGGAGTTTTGCCTTCCAAAAACGTTTCGTGCACAGTCGTAAGATTCCTGAGTGCCGCCTTAAAATCCGTGCTGTAATCATTTAAAAGCTGCTCGTTATCAATCACGGTTTTGTTAAACTCTTTGATCATCGTCTCGGTAAATCTTGAGCCTACGCGAGCATTCATAATCGAGTTTTTGCACTTTTCAATTTGCCGTGCAAACATATCTCTTGCGGAGTAGAGTTCAACATCATTTTCCGAAAGTTCGTAATCAAAAACCGCAATGTTATCGAAATCGCCGCTCCCGATGCCGTAGTTGCCGAGAGCGTCAGCGCCGAAGACCAGGTCTCCGCCGATATTGCCGCCGTTGTATTTGATTTCCGCTTTTTGATAATATTCACCGTCAACAAACAGTTTGGCAGTGCCGTTTGTACCGAATGTCAGCACAACGCTGTGCCAATCGGTGTCTTGAAGCCTGCTGATTTGGGTTTTAACATTGTAGCTCGATCCGTTTGAAACCGCCAGTGCGCCGTTTATATACGACGGCAGGTTGAGCAACGACGCTCCGCTGTTTTTTACAGATGAAACGTCGGCTGTTGAAAAAATTGTGCCGCCCTCGCTAAGCCCGGCACTCTCAAATCCGTCGAATTTATTTTTCTCTGTTACATTCCACTTTGTAAAGCCGCCCTCTCCGCTTGCACGGAACATAAGCGACACTGTAAAACCGCCTTCACCGAGAGTTAAATTTGGTATTTTCAAATATTGCTTAGCGTTTTTACCAAAGGAATTTTCAAGATGCATAGCGCTGCTTCCGTCAGCAGAGCGAATGTAAGACACTCTTCCGGAAAGCTCTGCACTATATGAGCTGCCGGCAGTGTTTTGCGTTGTTTTATCGTTAAAATCGATATAAACAAGCGGTTTCTTTTGCAGTCCTTTAAACCTGCCGTTTTCCTCGGTTGCAAATGCCGAAAGCGGAACCACGGAAACCAGCAAAAGGCAACAAAGCAGAGTAGAAACAAATTTTTTCATTGCATTTTTCTCCTTTTGTTTTTTCTTATTTGCAAAAGCCGATTCTATCGGCTTAATTGAAGCGTTTACGACGTTTCAATCTTCTATTGTTATTATAACATTCACTTTCGCACACAACAATGGACTATTTTCACATTATTTTAATAACAAAACCACATAAAAATAATGCAAAAAATCAACAGCTTGCAAAATGCCAGCAAGCTGTTGATTTTTATAACAATACCGTATTTTACTGATTTTATAATGTACAACTATCAGCAAATACCGTCCAACTTAAACCTTTGAATTATTTTTTGACTTTTGCATTTTTATTGTCTGACCATACAGAATAGTATTTTACTTTGCCGACAGTCTTAAAGGTTCTTACACGAACATAGTACTTCTTGACGCCCTTAAGCTTTTTAATTGTTGCGGATGTTGTCTTGTTCTTCTTAATTGTTGCAATCTTTGCACCCTTAAATTTCTTTGAAGTGCTGTATTGTACCTGATATCCCGTTGTGGATTTCTTTTGT
>USAR01000207.1 GCA_900552605.1 uncultured Oscillospiraceae bacterium
ACGATATAAAAATAGGTTTATAAGCTTTTCAGCGGGATTTTATCTGCTGAAGCGCTGATTTTTCGAGCCTTGATACCTGTGCTTGACTTATGCCGATTTCCTTTGAAACCTCCATTTGAGTTTTGCCGAGAAGAAACCTCATTCTCAAAATTCTTTTTTCACGTTCATCAAGGTTTTTCAGAGCGTCGCGAAACGTTATTTCGTCAAGCCAATTTGCATCATCGTTTTTGTCTCCTATCTGGTCAAGTACAAAAATTGTGTCACCGTTATCGGAGTAAACAGGTTCATAAAGCGAAACGGGGTCAACTACGCTTTCAAATGCCATAACTATATCGCGCTTTTTAACGCCGATCTCTGCTGCAATCTCTTCTGCTGTCGGCTCTCTTTGCAGTGTGGCGCACAGTTTTTCTTTTGCTTGCATCGCCTTATATGCAAGGTCTTTTACGGAACGGCTTACACGTATGCTGTTATTGTCTCTTAAATACCGTCTGATTTCACCAATAATCATCGGCACGGTTATTAGTTTTAGAAAATGCATATTAAAGCGCAGAATAACATATAATAAATCGGCAAACGCAGAAAAAAGGTGTTATTATGAAAAAATATTCTGACAATAAAACCGATTATAATAAGATTATAAAGAAAAAAATTGACAGCAGATCTTCTGTGGATCCTTTAACGGTATCGTCTAATGACTACGGTCACGAGCCTGAGGACGGCGATGATATGATCAACAGATACGGCACATATAATATTCAGCCGACAGCAAACAGCTTTAACGATTTTCCGCAAATTGCTCAGGGTAAATCCCGCCTTACTGACGCAGAAGAAAAGGATTAGCCGAAACTTTGAGATTTATCGCGCAACCCCGGCATAATTGTCTTTCGCTTAAAATAAAATTGTAATATATTGTTTTTGGGGGAGATATAGATGCATTGCAGAATTTCAGAATTACGCGATAAGCAGGTTATCTGTATTGGCAGCGGTTGTGCATTGGGACCTGTTTGTGATGTTGAAATAGACACCTGCAGCGGTCAGCTTGTAGCTATTGTGGTATTCGGTCCTTGTAAATGTATGGGATTGTTTGGCAGGGGAGATGACATAATTATCCCGTGGTGCGAAATTAAGGTTATAGGACCGGACACAATCCTTGTAGGAATACAGCCTCCCGAATTTAATCGCCGCGGAGGCTTTTTCAAAAGATTTCAAAACCGATAAGTTTTCTCTATTCTTTGTAGTTATTACCTCGGCTTAAATTAAGTGTTGACACAAACAATATAAACGGTTGGCCAAGCAATAATAATTTAAAAGGATGATGAAAATGAAAAGGCTTGTAAAATATTTTGCAGCCGTCTCTGCTGCTTTTTGTGCAGTTGCGTTTGGAATGATAGGCTATGCCGAAAGCAAATTGCCCGAAGCTTATACGGTAAGCCGTGTTGAAAACATACAACCTAATTGCGCTTTGCCCGTAAGCTTTACCGTTATTGGCAAACAAGCGGAAAAAGCAAACGGCAGCAGTCAAAAAATTTCCTGTAGTGTTCAGTTTAAACTATTCGGCGTTTTTCCTGTAAAAAAAGCCGATGTGACCTTAGCGGAAAACCGAGAGGTTTCAGTACTCGGCGCGCCGTTTGGTGTTAAACTGTATACCGATGGAGTTATGGTTGTAAAGCTCGGCAGTTTTAAAAGCAACGGCAACAGTATTGAGCCTGCAAGGCTCGGCGGCATTAAATGCGGTGACTATATTATTTCTTTAAACGGCATAAATATTTACACAAACTCTGAGGTGGAAAGAATAGTTAATTCATCGGGCGGCAAAGCAATTTGCGTTAAATACTCCCGTTTAAATAAAGAAAAAACAGCATATGTTATACCGCAAATATCCGACAGTGACGGCAGGTATCACATAGGAATGTGGGTAAGAGACAGCTCGGCAGGAATCGGAACGCTTACATTTTACGATGAACAAACCAATGTAACAGCAGGCCTCGGTCACGGTCTTTGCGATGCCGATACCGACGCCCTCGTTTCTGTTAAACATGGAACTTTGCTGCTTTCAGATATAATAAGCGTAACTAAGAGTAAAAACGGTTTTGCAGGCGAGCTTTCAGGCTGCTTTACAAACAAAGTGGTATCGTCGGCACTTACTAATACAGAATGCGGTATTTATGCTGTGGGAGAGCCTAAATGTGAAGTTTATAAAAAAATGCAGGTACTCCCAAAGGGGGAAGTGTCGGTGGGCGATGCAGAGATATTAACCACAATTGACGGTATGTCGCCGAAGCTTTACAAGTGCAGAATAGAAAAGGTTATGCAAAACGGTAAAACAAGAAACTTTATAGTTGAAATAACGGACAAGCGGTTGCTATGTGAAACCGGAGGAATAGTGCAGGGGCAGTCAGGTAGTCCGATCATTCAAAACGGTAAGCTTGCAGGCGCTCTTACACATGTTTTTGTGGATCAGTGTTCAAAAGGGTATGGAATTTTTGCAGAAAATATGTTAAACCGTGCTGAAATTGCGGCAGGTGAGTGCAGCAATTCTGAAAGCAGTGTAAAAAAAGCGTCTTAATAAACAAAATTATAGGGACTGTAAAAATTCGCTTTTTACAGTCCCTATATATTATCAACCTAAAATCAAAAACTTTATTTCCGCTAAATACTCTCTAACCATATTGTTTAAAAGGAAAAGGGTGTTTGATTTTGCAGAAATACCGCTGATGTTGCCAACACCGTACTTTCTTGAAATTTGCAATGCACGGAACATATGAAAGTTGTTAGTTATTATACCAACGCTTGCGTCGCTTTCAATATACTTGCTGCTGTTTATAATATTTTCTTTAGTGGATTGAGATTTATCTTCTTTTATTATCCGGTCTTCACTTATTCCTTGTTCAATAAGGTATTTTGCCATACCCTCAGCCTCTGAAAAAGGCTCGTTCAGTCCTTGACCGCCGGAAACAATGCACTTTGTGGTCGGGTTTTCTGTTAAATAATCTTTAGCCTTGTCAAGACGGTATTGCAAAACGTAACTCGGACCGTCCTTTTTCACCTGTGCACCAAGAACAATTATGTAATCGAGTCCCGCTTTTGGAGCGGCATTAAAATCCTTTATAATAAAGCCCTCAATAACCGCAAACGATACTACAACAATTGCGATAAATACTGCGGCTATGCTTTTTAAAAACGTTGGCAATTTTGAAATTACTCCAAAATGGAACGCGGCTGTTATCAATAAAATAAGCAGAGAAAACAAGATCCAAAACACATAAAACATAGAGCCTGTTCCTGCACGATTTGTGATTATGCCGTATATTGCAAAAAACACGGCAAAAGCTATGAGTACAGATTCAATTATCATGTTTTTCATAAAAACACCATTACTTTCAAAAAGCGTATAACGCTTATTAAATTCTTTTTAATTCTACATAATCTTGCACATTGAGATTAAGAACTTTTGCAAAATCCAGCGCTCTTTCATAGAGCTTTTTGTTATTTAACATTTCCGGCGTGTGAGCGTCGCAGCCGATGACCGTCTTATTACCGATTGCTGCCGCAATTTTAAAAAATCGGGAGCTTGGATAATGTCTTCCGCCCTCAAGTCCGAGCATATTTATTTCAAGGGGAATATCGTTTTTCTT
>USAR01000208.1 GCA_900552605.1 uncultured Oscillospiraceae bacterium
CCGTTTTGTCCGTTGTATTGTTTATTTAAAGCAGTTACTTTAAGAACTTCACTCATCTTGCCATACCCCATCTTTTCACGGTGAATTTTTCAATGGTTTTAAAAACTCCGTATTCAACTGCTACGCCGACAAAGATTATAAGAAACAGTGCGGCATATACGCTTGCATAGTCTATCCAAACGGTTCTTGCGTTGTTAATAAACACGCCTATTCCTGCCGATTGCGCCGCGCCGAAAATCATTTCTGCGCTTATAAGTCCGCGCCAGGCACGTGCCCAACCTACCTTGATTCCCGAAAGGATATTTGCAAAAGACGCAGGAATGAAAACACCTGTTATAAGCCCTGCTCCTTTCAGTCCGAAATTTCTGCCTGCCTCTATGTAAAGCTTAGGTATTGTGCGAAAGCCGTCGATAATGCTTCTTGACATAGGCCATACAACCGAGTGGATAACGAGCAACAGAATTGCCGCGTCGTTAGCACCGACAGTAATAATAAGTATAGGTAAAAGCGCAACGCCCGGCAAAAGGTCAAATATAGAAACAATAAGCTCGTAAATCGAGCGAAAGGTTTCAAAAACAACCGAAAGCGCAGAGCATACAAGTGCTGCCGCCGCACCGATTCCGAGACCTTTTACAATAAGTATAAGTGAATTGCCGAGATATTTTAAAATTGCACGCTTAGGGTTTACAATGCAGGAAAACAGTGTTGAAAAAATCTTGGTAAGCGGCGGAAAAGCAATTAAATTTTTGCTTTCGGCAAACAGCTGCCAAGCAATAACGCAAACTGCAACAAAAACAATTTTTGCAATCAGTCCTTTGTATTTTTTCATCGTTTAGATAGTCCCCTTTGTGTATTTTTAAAATTCAAGTTTATCGGGATAGTTTGTTATAAACCCTTCGTCATACATAAATTTTGTCATCTCTTCGCCGCCAACAACTTCTGCAAAAAACTTGCAGCCGTCGTAAGTGAGATACTTTTTTACTGTCTCTTTTTCAAGCGACAAATACTCACTTTCAATCTCGGCAACCTCGTCGCTGCCGCTGTTTACCATTTCAATTGCTTCTTTAAACGCTGCATCAACCGCCGCAAAAAGCTCGGGATTTTTGTTTTTAAATTCTTCCGAAGCTGTTGCTACCAAAAAAGTGTTATCTTTACTCCAAACCTGACTTATAACGTCAAGTTCGGTAACTCCTTGCTGTTCTCTCTCTATTGCAAGAAAAGGCATTGTGGTAAGGTGCAGAGCTACAGTGCCCGATTCAAGCGCCGCCATACCTTCTGCGTGCGACATTGACTGGATATTCTCGTCGAGCGCGTGCGCGTCGCCGAGGTATTTTTTTGCCGCCATACTTAAAAAAATGTGCTGCACAGAGCCCTCTTTAACAATGGCAATCTTATCCTGTTTTTTGATATCGGCAAGGCTTTTGATATTGGATTTGTTTGTAAACAGCGAGTTAGGCTGCGCACAAAGACCTGTAAATATTTTACAGGGCATTCCTGCGGCAATAACAGAAATTGCCGGAGCAAGACCCATTCCGCCGACATCGATTTTCCCGCCGGTGATTCCCTCGTTTATCGCAACGCCGGAATCGAGCTTTTTAAAAACAACATTAACGTCTTTTCCGAAATGCTTTTCAATAAGTCGTCTTTTTTCCACAATATGAAACGGAGCATAGCCAATACCGCCCTGATATGCTAAAACCACCGTGGGCACACTTTTTTCTGCTTTATTGCATCCGGCAAACAATGTTAAGCAAACGGAAAACGACAAAAGAAGTGACAATGTCTTTTTTAAAATGTTTTTAATATGCATCAGTTATCTTCCTCAATTTCCTCAATCATTTTTTGAATGGCAGCCGCAGTGTTAAAATTCTCAGGCGTAATCTTGTCGGGAGATACAGTAATATCATATCTGTCGGAAATTTCCGAAATAATTGTAATGATATCCAGAGAATCCAAAATGCCGCTGTCCACAAGTGCAGTCTCGGTTTCATAGTTAAACCCCGGTTTAACGCTGTTAAGAATTTCAATAATCTCATTCATTTTTCAGTCACCTTTCTTTTGATAAGCAATCATTTGTGCCATATAACGCAATGACACTTTTAATATTCAAGTGACTCTTCCTTTAAAACTCTGCGCAAAACCTTGCCGTTGTAGCTTTTTGGAAGACACTCTTTTAATATAATTTTCTTTGGCAGCATAAAGCCCTCGAGTCGCTTTGAAATAAACTCAATAAAATCGCTTTCGAGATAGCTGCTGTTAACAACGGCAAAAAGGTACGGTATCTCCCCCATAACCTCGTCATGCACACCGATAAGTGCGCACTCTTCAATGCCGCCGTACTTAAGACAAACATCTTCAACGTCGTTAGGCGATATTTTGTTACCGCCGCTTTGTATAACATCATCGGCGCGACCAAGCATAAAAATGCGTCCAAGCTCGTCCTTGTAACCTAAATCGTTTGAGTATACAAAGCCGTCGATAACCGTTTCGGCAGTCAGTACATCATCACCGAAATATCCTTTCATTAACATTCCGCCCGACGAGATTATTCGTGCAGGGCTGTCGCTTGATGTTTTAACGATATTACCGTTTTCTGCAAATTCGATAACAGAGTTTACAGTAGGTCTGCCGATGCAATTAGGAATATCATCGTCGGAATTAAAGTTTAAAATGCAGGAGCAGCCGGCTTCTGACGAGCCATAGAAGTTATAAAGCCGTGAGTTCGGCAAAAGCTTTAGCAGTGTCTGCTTTTCGGTTTCGGGTAAGTGTGCACTGCCAAGCTCAATGTAATCTATCTTATCGCAAAATTCGCCGAGCTTATCGCCGGAAAGCTTGAGTATTATTGAAAGCGCCGACGGTGCAAGCGCCACAGCTGTTGCACCGTACTTTGAAAACGCTTCGAAAACCTTTGCAACAAAGATTACACCGTCAATAAGAATAACGCTGCTGCCGTTTATAATATTGCCGTAATACCTGCGCAATGCAAAAGCGTGGTTGAGCGGCATCGGTATAATTTCATTGTTGTTCTCTTTCATTTCAACGCCGTATTTAACGTTTTCGGCAACGGCAACATCTGCCGAATGGGTCATCACAACACCTTTGGATTTACCTGTTGTGCCCGTTGTAAAAAGCACTTCCGCAACGCTGTCTCCGTTTGGAAGTTTAAAACTAAAACTACCGCTTGGTTCAAAGCAGCAAAGCTCTTTATAAGAAACGTTTTCAACACCGTCGGTTTTAATTCCCACGGTAAGCACTGCGTGTACTGTGTTTGAAATAAGCTGCGCTCTTTCGGCTTTAACCGATTTTTCAAGCGGAACCGCAATTGCTCCTAAAAGGCAAACAGCGTGAAATGCCGCTAGATAATCGATTGTTTGCGAAGCGGAAACAACAACATATTGACCTTTACTAACGCCGCGGTTTGCAAGACATTCGGCAAAGCTTTTTATCTTTTCAAAATAATCCTTATAACAAATTGAGCCGCCGAAATCACGAATACAGATTTTATCGGGTGATATTTCGGCGTAATGCTTAATTGCCTCTAAAACAGAATTGAATTTCACCCTTCATTCTCCTTGTCGATTTTACATCTTTTTTTAATCTTTTCAATCCCATTTTCGCCCTTGTCTTTCC
>USAR01000209.1 GCA_900552605.1 uncultured Oscillospiraceae bacterium
ACTGATTCTTTAAGTATATTTTGTAAAGACCGTCAAGCAGCAGGTTATCGTCGATAACAATATCGCGGCGGCAGTGTGAAACCACAAGATGTGCCAATCCCCCGGTTGCAACGACAGTGGCTTTTTCCGAAAGCTCGTTCTCTATTCTGTCGATAAGTCCTTCAAGCATTGCGGCAGCACCGACCACAAGACCGGATTGCATACATTCAACCGTGTTCTTGCCTATAACACTTTTAGGAGCTTCTATATATATTGACGGTAACTGTGTGGTGTTTGAAGTAAGTGCGTCGAGCGTGGAGCGGATACCTGCGGCTATCGCACCGCCCAAAAAAGCGCCGTTTTTATCAATTACGCTAAGCGTGGTCGCCGTTCCCATGTCGACAATTATGCATGGCAGCTTGTATTTGCCGAGCGCACCGACGGCACCTGCCGCAAGATCTGCTCCGAGCTGAGCCGGATTATCGATTTTTATATTAAGTCCTGTTTTAACTCCCGGTCCTATAACCAACGGTGCCTTGCCTGTTATGGTCTTAACTGCTTGTGCAATGGCACTGCCCGCCGACGGCACGACGGACGAGATAACAGCGTCTTCAAAATCGTCTGCACCGTATCCGTAAAGCCCAATAACTCCGCTGAGCTGAACAGCATATTGGTCGGCTGTTATGTTCCTTTCGGTTGCAAGCCGCGATACAAACCGCAGCTCACTTTCATAATATCCGCCGAGGGTTATGTTTGTGTTACCGATATCAATTGCAAGCAGCATAATGTTACCTCCGTAAGACTTTAAAAACAACAGCCCGCCCTTATTCATAAATATTATTGCATTTTTTATGTTTAAAATCAAGACCTATTGCGCATTTTGGTGAATTTTTCGCAAAAAAGGATTGACATTGAGGGGGCAACTAATGTATAATCAATAAATGATTGGATTACTGTGCCAAGCTGTCGACTGACGGTGTATACGAAGGCGCAGTCGGTCAAAACAACATATCACGTCAAAGGGGGCGTAACACAGTGAAAAGAACATATCAGCCTAAGAAGCTGCACCGCAAGAAGGAGCACGGCTTCCGCAAAAGAATGTCTACTTCTAACGGTCGCAAGGTGCTTGCACGCCGCAGAGCAAAGGGCAGAAAGACACTTACCTACTAATATCTGAACTTTAATGTCGGCAAAGTGCCGACGGGGCACATTTTTTGTGCACTTGCGTTTTGAACGGGACGGGGATTTTTTGGACACCTTTACAAAGCTCAAGCTTAATAAAGAGTTTAAACGGGCGTACGGGCGCGGCAGGTCGTACGTTCACCCCGCGTTTGTTACTTATGTTTTGCCGAACAGAAGCGGAAACTGCCGCATTGGAATTACAACAAGCAAAAAAATCGGTTGCGCGGTGCAGCGCAACCGCGCTCGCAGAGTGATTACGGCAGCTTTCAGAAGCTGCGTTCCCGATATCACCTCGGGTTGCGACATTGTTTTTGTTGCAAGACGGCGAGCGGTGTTTTCAAAAAGCACGTCTGTTGCCGCCGCAATGGCAGAGCATCTTGAAAAAGCGGGCGTTTTGAGGTTGCGGCAATGAAGCGTATAGCTATTGCCGCAGTTAAATTTTACAGGCGTTTTATATCGAAACAAAAGCCGAGCGCCGGCTGCTGCCGCTTTATTCCTACCTGCTCCGAGTATTCGCTTGAGGCTTTTGAACGTTTTGGATTTTTAAAAGGCGGTGCACTCACGCTGCGGCGTTTAGTTAAATGCAATCCTCTTTTTAAAGGCGGCTTTGACCCGGTTCCTGAAAAAAGAACTAAGCCGCTTAAAACGGACAACAAAACAAAAAAGGCTTTCGGAAAATATAAACACCGCGCATAAAAGCTTTTGCACAACGTTTTTTACACTTGCTTTAAAAAAGTTACTCAGCGCTTTCGTCAATAGGACTGATGCGCTTCGGATAGGAATGGTTTTTAAAAAATGGATTTTATTTTGAACATCTTTGCATATCCCGTAGGCTATATTTTTAAAGGCTTAAGCTGGATTTTCGGCAACAACTTTTCTCTGCTTATGCTGCTGCTTACTATAATTGTTAACGGACTTATGCTTCCGCTCACAATCAAAACACAGCGTTCAACGGCAAAGCAGCAAATGCTTCGTCCGAAACTTGACGCTTTGAAAAAGAAATACGGCGAAAATATGTCGCAAAAGGACAAGCTGCAATATCAGCAGGAAATGCAGGAGCTTTATCAAAAGGAAAATGTTTCAATGGCAGGCGGTTGCTTGCCGCTGCTTATTCGTTTCCCGTTTTTGCTTGCGGTTTACCGCGTGGTACAGTCTCCTTTTACTTATATTTTCGGCCTTTCAAAAACCACTATCGAGGGTCTTGCAAAGGCAGTAGGTGTTAAAACCACGGGCTATTACGAGATGAATCTTTTAAGCAAGCTTACCGAAAACACCGCCGGTATGACAACAAAGCTTTGGGATCAGATAAACAGCTGGGATTTTACATTCCTCGGCATTGAGCTGCGCGACACGCCGAAGTTTAGCTTTAACTTCGCAACTCTCACGTCAGATCAGCTTAAGCTCTGGCTCATTCCGCTGTTCGCCTTCGGTGCACAGATGCTAACCAGCGCAATCTCATTAAAAATTCAGAAAAAAGCTAATCCCGACCAGCCTAATATGGCAGGAATGATGCTTTCAATGCCGCTTATTTCGCTGTTTTTGGCATTTACATTCCCTGCAGGAGTCGGTCTTTATTGGGCTTTCTCAAGCCTTGTTGCAGGTCTTATGCAGGCAGCCGTTCAGCTTATTTACAGCCCCGGCAAGATCATTGCGGAAGAACAGGCACGCCTTATTGTTAAGCAGTCGCGTTTGGAAAAAGGTCGCACTGCAAAATAAAAGTTAAGAAGTTTTAAGCGCGCACAAAGAACATAACAGACGAGTTTTAAAAAAGCTGCAAGGCGCGCGAAAGGATACGGTGATACAAAATGATTAAAGAGGAGTTTGGTTTCGGCGATTCAATTGAAGAAGCACAGCAACAGGCTTTGCAAAAGCTGAACTGCGGCGACGCCGATTATAAAATAGAAATTATTGAAGATTATAAACCGAAGGTTTTGGGAATTTTCGGCGGTCACCAGGCACAGGTTCGCGCTTATTATGAGTGCCCCGACGCTCCGAAATCCGCTAAAAAGGCAACAGGCACAAAGCCGCGTCAAACCTCAAAACCAAAGTCCGAGCGCGCACCGAAACAGGAAGCTGCAAAAGAAACGCCGAAGGCTGACACTAAAAGCCGAGAGGCTGTCGAAGAAAAACAGCAGCTTAACTATGTTCCGCTTGAGAATGTTGCCAAAGACTCACCGGCAGTAAATGCGGCCAATTATCTTGTTAAGGTTCTCGAAAAAATGGGTGTAGGTGAGCTGACAGTTAAGGTTGCAGATGTTGAAAACGGTGCACAGCTGCTTTTTGAAGGCGAAAATCTCGGTGTTGTTATCGGCCGCCGCGGCGAAACTCTCGATTCACTGCAATACCTTGCGTCATTTGTTGCAAATTCAGGCAGAAGCGGCAAGTATTTCCGCATTGTGCTTGATATCGGCAACTATCGCGAAAAGCGTGAAGACACACTGAAAACTCTTGCAAAAAGAATGG
>USAR01000210.1 GCA_900552605.1 uncultured Oscillospiraceae bacterium
AGGAAGATCGGCGGAAGTCCCGAGGTGAAAAAACACCTTGAGAATCTGGGGTTTGTTGTCGGCGGAGGAATTAAGGTTATATCCATTCTTGCCGGTAATGTTATCGTTAATGTTAAAGAAACACGAGTTGCCATAAGTGAAGAGATGGCTCGAAAAATTATGATTTAAAGTGCTATGGCACTTTAGTGCCGGCAAGCCCACAGCGGCTTGCGCACAAAGCCGCAAAAACAGTTTTAAGTATAATCACATTATTTAAGAGCTTTGCCGCGGCTTATAAACATTGCAACAATTATTATTGAAGGAGGATATATGCCGATGAAAAACCTTAGAGAAACAGGTGTTGGCGAAACCGTTAAGGTGGTTAAGCTGCACGGCGAGGGAGCTGTTAAACGCCGCATAATGGATATGGGCATCACAAAGGGCGTTGAAGTTTTCGTTCGCAAGGTTGCACCTCTTGGCGACCCGATTGAGGTTACCGTTCGCGGATATGAGCTTAGTCTCAGAAAAGCCGACGCGGAAATGATTGAGGTGGAATAAGCTTTTTCTTTGTTCGGCAGTGGGTTTAAACGTTCCGAAAATAAAAGCCGAAACGGGGGAGCGAAGACCCCCGATTTTTAGGGCGACGCGGTTAGCTGTCGCTAATTGATTGAGAGGATAAAACATATGGATTTAAGAATTGCCTTGGCGGGCAACCCGAACTGCGGTAAAACCACATTGTTCAATGCGCTTACAGGCTCTAACCAATTCGTCGGTAACTGGCCCGGCGTTACGGTTGAGAAAAAGGAAGGTAAGCTTAAAAAGCACGACGGCGTTGTTATAACCGACCTTCCGGGAATTTATTCGCTTTCTCCGTACACCTTGGAGGAAGTTGTTGCAAGAAATTATCTTATAGGCGAGCGTCCCGACGCGATACTTAATATTATCGACGGTACAAACCTTGAAAGAAACCTTTATTTAACAACACAGTTAACAGAACTCGGCATACCTGTTGTTATTGCCATCAATATGATGGACGTTGTCCGCAAGAACGGCGATAAAATCAACACAGAAGAGCTTTCACGTCAGCTCGGTTGCAAAATCGTTGAGATTTCAGCGCTTAAAGGCGACGGCGTTATGGCTGCTGCAGAAGCGGCGATAGACGCTGCTAAGAATGCAAAGACCGTGCCTATTCACACCTTCTCGGGTACAGTTGAGCACGCAATTGCACATATCGAGGAAGCTGCCGTTCACAATATGCCGGAAGAGCAACAGCGTTGGTACGCAATAAAGATATTCGAGCGTGATGACAAGGTATTGTCAAAGCTTAACCTTGACGAAAAGATTAAAGCACACATTGAAACCGATATTGCAGCTGCCGAAAAAGAGCTTGACGACGATGCTGAATCAATCATCACAAACGAAAGATACATTTACATAAGCAGCATTATAAAGGCTTGCTATAAAAAGGCAAACGCAGGCTCAATGAGCACATCGGATAGGATTGACCGCGTTGTAACAAACCGTTGGCTCGGTCTTCCGATATTCGCCGTTATTATGTTCCTGGTTTATTACATTTCAATGTCAACCTTCGGTGCAGCGGCAACCGATTGGGCTAACGACGGACTTTTCGGAGACGGCTGGCATCTTTTCGGCATAGGCTCTAAAGCTTATTCGGCACAGGCTGACGATTATACAGCTGCATCTGAGGCTGTTAGAGCATTTACCGATATCGATGTAGCAGCCGAGGATTTCGACAGTACGAAGGCGCTTGAAGAAATGAAGGCGTTCACACCGAACGGAGACAAGGCTACTGTTATGGTTGAGGATGAAGAAACGCTTGCAGAAAACGAAATGACAGCGTACTATTCGGAAATTCCTTCTAATGCGGATAAGGAAACAACAGTCGGTATGTCTTATAAGGACGCAGTTGTGTACTTCGAGAAAAACGACTTTGATGAGCCCGATCCCGCAGATTACGGCGTTTGGGTACCGGGTGTGCCGGTTCTTGTTGGGGAGGGCTTGAGCAGCGTCGGTGCTGCCGATTGGCTGACGGGTCTTATCAACGACGGTATCGTTGCCGGCGTCGGTGCGGTTCTCGGATTTGTTCCGCAGATGCTTGTGCTGTTCTTCCTGCTTGCATTCCTTGAGGCTTGCGGCTATATGGCTCGTATCGCATTCGTTTTGGACAGAGTATTCCGCAAATTCGGTCTTTCCGGTAAATCATTCATTCCTATGCTTATCGGTACAGGTTGCGGTATCCCCGGTATTATGGCTTCAAGAACAATTGAAAATGAACGTGACCGCAGAATGACGATTATGACAACAACATTTATCCCCTGCGGCGCAAAGGTTCCGTTTATCGCAATGATTGCAGGCGCCCTCTTCGGCGGTTCTGCTTGGGTATCGACAAGCGCATACTTCATCGGTATGGCTGCAATCATAGTTTCGGGTATTATGCTTAAAAAGACCAAGATGTTCTCCGGAGATCCCGCGCCGTTTGTTATGGAGCTGCCGGCATATCACTTGCCCACACTCGGCAACGTTCTTCGTTCAATGTGGGAGCGTGGCTGGTCGTTCATCAAAAAGGCAGGAACCGTTATCTTGCTTTCCACCATTCTTGTTTGGTTCACATCATTCTTCGGCTTCACTTCAGAAGGCTTCAGAATGCTTGGTGAAGACGAGCTTGATAAATCCTTGCTTGCAGCAGTCGGCGGCGCAATTTCCTTTATCTTTGCTCCTCTCGGCTTCGGCACATGGCAGGCAACGGTTGCTTCAATCACGGGTCTTGTTGCAAAAGAGAATATTGTTGGTACAATGGGTATCCTTTATGGCGCAGCAGGCAATGTATATGCCGCAATCGCAGATGCTTTCACAGGAATCAGCGGCTATGCTTTCCTGGTGTTCAACCTGCTTTGCGCACCTTGCTTTGCAGCGATGGGCGCTATCAAACGTGAGATGAACAACGGCAAATGGACCGCATTTGCAATATCTTATCAGTGCATCTTTGCATATGCTATCGCGCTTATGATAAATCAGTTCGGTAACTTGTTTATCGGCAAGGGTAACGTTATCGGCATTGTTGTGGCGGCAGCAGTTCTTGCATTCATCGTTTATATGCTTGTTAAGCCTTATAAAGAAGCCACAAAGCTTACTGTTAGGTAATACAGCAATTAAATATTGATACCTCTTTTATTTAAAGCTTTTTGTGCAAAAAAACCTGCAATATGTCTGTAAAAATAACCTCCGTGCCCGATTTATCCCCTTATCGGGTGCGGCACACCCCCTTTAGAAAGGAGTCGGTTTTTATGTTGAAATGGATCGGAGCAAATCTTCCGACAATAATCATCTGTATTGTGCTGATTTTGATTGTAGCGGCAATTATAACTAAGCTGTTGCGTGATAAAAGAAAAGGCAAAAGCAGCTGCGGTTGCAACTGTGCCCACTGTGCAATGTCCGGCTCTTGCCACAAAAAGTAACAAAAAGGCAGAAAACACGAGCCGCTTATGCCTAGGGTTCCTAAGGACAGTTATGTTTTATATGAACGCTGAGCATTGCTAAGGACAAGAGAATTGAGAGAAGTTTGAACAAGTCCGTGAAAAATGGACAATAGAAAAAAGAGACCTCCTATGGTAGAAT
>USAR01000211.1 GCA_900552605.1 uncultured Oscillospiraceae bacterium
TCGCTTTCAAGTCCGTTTATTTTTTGCTGCATAGAGCTGATTGACTCGGCTCTTACATCGCCGCACGGAACAGACACGCTGAATGCACCGACAGAAACAAACGCCGCAACAAAAACGCAAACTATTCTTTTTACTGCTTTGTTTTTAAGCAATTTATTCACTGACCTTTCCGAAGTTTTTAAAATCCTTTGCACCGAGTTTTTTGGTATTAAAGCCAACGTTAAAACTTTGTTTACTTAAAATCAGCTTAAAGCACTGAACTCGCTGCCCTCTTTTTTAAGGTATTTATTTATCATAAACATACTTCCTATAAAGCCGGAAATAATACCGACCGCCGCAAAAATCTCCGCAAACAAAAGCACATAATCCTTAAACGGTGCGGGGTTTTTAAGTGTATCTGCCATTGCGCTTATAACGGCGGAATAACCGACATACAAAAGTCCCATTGTTATTAAAGCCGAAATAAGACCGATTACAATACCTTCAACAACAAACGGTAAACGAATGAAAGAGTCGGTTGCACCAACTGCTTTCATAATGCTGATTTCAAGCTTGCGGTTGAACATTGTAACACGAATCGTATTGCAAACAATAACCAAGGCAATTGCCATAAGAACTGCGATTATAATATAGCTTGCGGTTGTAATCGCACTTTCAATAGACGTAAGCTTTTTGGCAACATCTCTTGCGCTTGATATTGTTGAAACGCCTTCCACCTGCTCTATTCTTTTAACAGTCTCATCAAATTTTGTAAGGTCGTTAAGAGTGATTTTTGCGGCACTCGGAAGCGGGTTGTCACCCTCGCTCTCAAGCTGTGCTATATACTGTGCCTGTTCTTTGTTGACCATTCCCGCAATCCTGTCGATACCTTCGGTTGCAGTAACATACTCAACACTCTTAACATTATCGATATGCTTTATCTCTTCGCAAACCGCCTTTGCTTCTTCATCGTTATGCACAAGGTAATCGCCGTAAGGCACGTCGCTTTTATCGGACGATGCACCTGAGGAAGCGCCGGAAGCCGTGCTGCTTGCAGCGGCAGATGATGAATTTGCGGAACTTGAAGACGCAACATATTTTTCCGAATATCTAACCGAGTTATAGTCGTTTAAATATGCCATAACAACATTCTCATTTTTAACTGTTGCCATTGCGCGGTCAACATTAAATGTCACAAGCATTGCCGCGCCGATAAGCGCCATACAGGAAACCAAAACACCGACAGATGCCAGCGACATTAAACGGTTGTCCCACACATTTTTTAACCCCTCGTAGGCAAGGTGACGAACACTGCTTAATTTCATATGTTAAAAAATCCTTTCTTTGCCTAAGCAAAACCGCCGAATATTAAGCCTTAGGCGGTGTGAATTTTGACATTACCAAACTAATTAATACAGCACAACAAAGCACATTAAGACATACCGCCCGCATTATCGGCAACCACTCTGCCGTGATCGAGCATAATAACACGGCGCTTGAAATCGCGAACAAGCTGATGCTCGTGCGTTACCATTAAAACAGTTGTGCCCATTTTGTTGATTTCTGTAAGCATTTCAACAATTTCATAAGACATATTAGGGTCAACGTTACCTGTCGGCTCATCGGCAATGATAAGTGACGGATTGTTGACAAGAGCACGCGCAAGACCGACGCGCTGCTGCTCGCCGCCCGAAAGCTCTGCCGGCTTTGAGCGCGCTTTGCCGCTCAGTCCCACAACAGAAAGAACATGTGAGACCTTTTTGCGGATTTGCTGCTTTGAAGCACCCACTACGTGCATTGAAAAAGCAACGTTATCGTAAACGTTCATATTCGGAATGAGTCTGAAATCCTGAAAAACAATGCCCATTGTTCTTCTCAGCATCGGTATATCCCTGTGGCGAAGCTTATTGAGCTTGAAGCCGTTAACGGTGATCTCGCCGGCGGACGGCTTTTCCTCACGCATTAAAAGCTTCATAAACGTACTTTTACCTGCGCCCGAAGAACCTACAACAAAAACAAACTCACCTTTTTCAACAATAAGATTAACGTCGTTAAGAGCGTGCGTGCCGGTTGGATACGTTTTGGAAACGCCCTTAAGCTCGATGATTGTATTGTTAGACTGTGACTCCTGCATTTTACTTTTTTCCACCTTAAATCAATATTTTATCGGGTTGGCTTTCAAATACTTCTTAACCATAAGCGCAATTTTGAACACGATTGCATGATCGAACTCGCGCAAATCGAGACCTGTTATCTTCTTGATTTTTTCCAAACGATAAACCAGAGTGTTGCGGTGTACGAAAAGCTTTCTTGAGGTTTCCGAAACATTCAGGTTGTTTTCAAAGAACTTTTGAATCGTGAACAGCGTTTCCTGATCAAGACTTTCAATTGAGCCGCGCTTGAACACCTCTCTTAAAAAGCTTTCGCAAAGAGTGGTGGGCAGCTGATAAATAAGCCTTGCAATGCCGAGATTATCGTAGCTGATAATGGATTTTTCGGTATCGAAAACCTTGCCGACTTCAAGAGCAATCTGCGCTTCCTTAAATGATTTTGCAAGGTCCTTAAGTGTTTCGACAGTTGAGCCGATACCTACTATTGCGTGAATGTAAAACTCGCTTGAAAGGGTATCTACGATAGAGCGTGCAAGCGCTTCAAGGTCCTTCGAATCGGTGCTTTGCTTTGTTTCCTTAACAAGTGCAATATCATTTTCGCTGATGTTTATAACAAAGTCCTTAGATTTATTAGGAAAGAGATTTTGAACAATGTCAAAAATCGGCACTTCGTTTTTGGAAACTATCCTTATAAGCACAACCGCGCGGGAAACCTCACTGTTAAAGTGCAGCTCTCTTGCTTTCAAATAAATATCGCCCGGCAGTATATTATCAAGAATTATGTTCTTAATAAAATTGCCGCAATCATACTTTTCATCGTAATAATGCTTGATGTTTGTAAGTGCAACCGCAAGCAGCCCGGCATATCGTGCAGCTTGTGCGTCGCTGCCCTCAACAAAAAGAATGTACTCGGGGTGTTGCTCCGTTCCAAACGGCTTATATGTATATTGACCCTTAACAAACGCATCGCTGCCGGATGATATGCTTGAAAGCTTGAGGTCGTGAACGTCCCCCACCTTATTAAGCTCGCTGCAAGCGATAACCGTTGATTTTTCGTCGATAACTCCCACAGTTCTGTCTATTGTATCTTTAATTTGATGAACAACGCCTTGAAACAGTCTGTTTGACATTTCTTCTACCCCTTTTTAACGAATTTGTAAAGGTTACACAGATTTTTATATCATCACTCGTATATAATACACAATTTCAAAACATTTTTCAAGGGGTTTTTTGAAAAAACACAGAAAAAGTTACAATTAAGTTACAAAATCCGCCGTCTTAGCAAATATTTGCGGTTTTAATTTTCCAAATTGCGGCATTGACAGCATTTTGAGTATGCTATTGACTAAAGACAAAAGTTGAGATATTATTATTAAAGCATGGGCGATTGTGCAGCGCGACGAAGCCCGTTTTTACATAATAAAAATGAAAACTGCCTTTCTT
>USAR01000212.1 GCA_900552605.1 uncultured Oscillospiraceae bacterium
CTTGGCATATCTCACCGATATGTGCGCTGCCGATACTATAATAGGGCTTAGAAATTATCTTGACGGCAAGGGCTACAACATAGATAATATAAGTATTACAAACGAAAAGCTTAACGGCTACGATATGATTTTGATTGCCGAGCCGGTGCGGGATATAACACTTGAGGAGCTTGTGCTGCTTGATACTTTCTTAGAGGGCGGCGGAAATGGCGGCAGGTCGCTTATGTACTTTGCGCCGAAAAGCGCAATATCAATGCCTAATCTGCATACCTTTTTACTGAAATGGGGCATAGATCTTATTGACGGAGAAAGGCTGTATTCACTTGACGACGGCGGATATTTTGCGGATAACACAAGGCTGTATGCCAGCAGCCTTGAAACGCTGTGGACAATGAACTCGGATAATACGGACGGGTTTTACATTATGGACAGCTGCACGCCGATAAGCATAAACAGCTTTTCGAAAAACGTAAGTGTTTCAACGCTTTTTAAAACCAAAGCGCGAAACATAACAACAATTAAAAGCGAAAATACCGCTTACGAAAACAACGCTGCGTTTGGAAACAGTACCGTTTCGGAAAGCAGTACCGGCTTGCGAACGACCGAAAAAAGCGGCTTTTCGTCGCGGGACGGCGCACCGCTTGTAACACTTTCAAAAAAAACGAAGGGAAAGGCAGAGCCTTCATATGTTGTTACGGTGGCATCATCGGATTTTTTAACAACATATTTTACTTTGCAAAACGAAACGAGCTCACCTGAAGGGTATCGCGGCAACGAGAACGCGAATTTAAGCGCTGTTAACGAGATTATGGAGCGGCTTAACGCAGGGCATCGTGATGAAAAATCGGGATTGCTTGAATACGCCGTCACAAAATCGGAAATGGGAATAGACTACACATCGGGAATAGACACAAGCACCATAATGCGAAACGGCATTATTTTCACAGCCGTGTTTATTGCGCTTGTTATGCTGACATTATTTTTAATGAACAGGAGAAGGAAAAATGTCAAACGGCAATGAAAAAGATAATAAATTTTCGGCAATGAGTGACGAGGAAATGGAACAGTCGTCGGTTTTTTCAAAGCCGGAAATAGAAAATAAAAAACCGCCGAAAAGCGGCGGAAACATTGCGCTTAAAACCGTTGCTGCGGTTGCCGTTGTGGCACTGCTGTTTGTTGCGATATGGTATTTAAACGCACGTTTCGGCAAAAAGGACGGCTCCTCCGGCAGCGTTTCCTCTGCCGTAACCTCGTCTGATAACACAATAAAGGCGGTCGGATATTCTTCCGGCGACGTTAAATCCGTAACGCTTAAAAACAAAAACGGCGCATTTAATTTTTATTCCGAAACCAAGCAGGTGTCCGGAAGTGACGTTACCACATGGTATCTGAAAGGAATCGAAAAATCACTTACCGATACAGATAACACCGAGCTTACCGTGGGAGACTGCGCCGAGCTTAGGGCGCTTGCAAAGCAAAAAATCAACAATAATATTGATTACGGCTTTGCAAATCCAACAGCCACTGCCGAGGTAACTCTTAAAAACGGCAAAAAATACACTTTTACCATCGGCAAGGATTTTAAAAACAGCAATATGGAAGGCGCATATGCCAAAGTTTCAACCGACAGCGAAAATGTTTACATTCTGCATGGCGAAAATGTTGCGTATTTCACAAAGAAGTATGTTTACTATGTCAACAACAATGCACCCACAGCGATCGTGAAAAACGATAAAAACGAAAAGTATTTTAACGGCGAAACGCTTAACGGCTTTGATTGGATAACGCTTTCGGGCAGCCTTATAAAGAGCGATTACCGCTTTGAAATGTACGGCAGAGCAAATTCTTCAATTATGTATGTTATGAAAAAGCCGCAGACTGCTTTCGTTGACGAGGCAAAGCTTTCCGGATTGCTTTCAATACTGAAAGAAAACCTTGAAGCCGGTGAGGTCTACTATTTCAATCAAAACGGTATTCCTGCCGATGTTATAAAGAAATATTCTTTAAAAGACCCGCTTGCAACTATCTGCTATAAGGTCGGGGCAAAAACCGTTGAGATAAAGCTTGCGCAGTCGGCAACGGATACAAACTACTACGCAATGACGGTAAGCGGAGTGCCCGCAATTTACAAAGTAAGCCGACTGAGCTTTGATTTTTTGGAATATGAGCCTGTTGAATTTATGACAGATTCAGTGCTGCTTGACAAAATCGCGGGGCTTAAGAGTATTGTAGTTTCAACCGACAAAAAGGAATATGAATTAAAGCTTACCACAACAACCAAAGACGATGTTGAATCCACGTCCGCAAAATACGGCAACAAAGAAATTAAAGCAGAAAACCTTTCAAACTTTTATCAGTATGTTATGTCGGTGCATCCTTACCTTTCGAATACAAGTATTTTAACAAAAGCGCCCGGCGGTATTTCGAAATATTTCTCGGTAAAGCTTGTGCCGTCCGGCAGCGATTCCGCCATAACAATGACGGTTTATAAAATTAAAGACAACTCCGCAAGGTATTATATAGAGCTTGACGGCACCCCGATAGGTCTTTGCGAAAAGACAGGCGCCGACAGGGTCTGCAACAGCATTGAAAACCTTGTGAACGGAAAAAGCATTGCGGAGATTCAGTAGAAGCACGATGTCAAAAATCGGCTTGAGCTGCTGTTGATTGTTTAAAAAAGCATATGTCACAGCATCGGCATATGCTTTGCACATAGATTTACGGGAGGTCGTTATGACTGAGGTTATAGGAGTTAAATTCAAAAGCGAGGGCAGGGTGTATTTCTTTGACCCAAGCGGCGAAAAATTCAGCGTCGGCGACGATGTTATCGTTGAAACAGCGCGCGGAACGGAATGCGGCAAGGTTGCTGCCGCAAACCACGAGGTTGATGACAGTGAGGTTGTGAAACCGCTTAAAAAGGTTATTCGCAAAGCCACAAAGCAGGATATGGACAAGGTTAACGAGAACCGCAAGAAAGAGCGCACGGCTTTTGAAATTTGCGAGAAGAAAGTCCTTGAGCACAAGCTTGATATGAAGCTTGTTGATGTGGAATATGCTTTTGATTCTTCAAAAATTCTGTTTTATTTCACAGCTGACGGCAGGGTTGATTTCCGCGAGCTTGTAAAATCGCTTGCATCGGAATTTCACACAAGAATCGAGCTGCGGCAAATCGGCGTTCGCGACGAGGCAAAAATGCTGGGTGGGCTCGGCATTTGCGGTCAGCCGTTCTGCTGCAGTCGCTTTCTCGGCGATTTTCAACCGGTTTCAATTAAAATGGCAAAGGAACAGGGGCTTTCACTTAACCCTACAAAAATTTCAGGCAGCTGCGGCAGGCTTATGTGCTGCCTTAAATACGAGCAGGAAGCGTATGAGTACCTAAATAAGCTAACTCCGAGAGTAGGCTCGCTTGTGCGAACTCGCGAGGGCGAGGGAATTGTGCTTGACGCCAATCCCTTAAGCGGTATGCTTCAGGTTAAGGTTGGCGAGGACGGCATACCGTTTTCAGTGCACCGTGAT
>USAR01000213.1 GCA_900552605.1 uncultured Oscillospiraceae bacterium
TAAAATAGTGTTTTACAAGCGCCTTTCCCATCGCCTTTAGGCGATGAGCGCCGGGGCGCGGCAACGCTCGACGATGAGGAAAAAATTCAAACAGCGTTTTAAAAAAATGCCGGCATAAAAAACACAAACAAACCGCTGAAGGTTTTCAGAGAACCCCTCAGCGGTTTTGATTTTATTTAATTGGTGGGTTATTTTCCAACAAGCTGCATTGCGTCGGTACGCACGCCGTTTACATATGCTTCAAAATGCAGGTGGTTACAATCGGAATCGCCTGTTGAGCCAACCTTCGCTATAACTTCGCCGCGCGAGACCTTTTCACCCACACTCACATTAAGGCTGCTGCAATGAGCATATCTGGTTTTAATACCGTTGCCGTGGTCTATAAGCACATTATTGCCCCAGCCGTACGAAGAATAGCCTGCCTCGATGACCGTTCCGGAGGCTGCCGCCATAATATCGGTTCCGAAATTCACAACCATATCGGTGCCTTGGTGAGCGTAACCGCCGCGGTATTCGCCGTAGTTTGAAGTGATATTATACCCGGAGCTCGGATCCAACGGCAGCGATAACGGACGGCTTGATTTTTTAGCCGTTCCCACTGCCACCTGCTTTGCAACAGGCTCTTTAACAACGATGGTTTTTTGCACCTTTGCAGAAACCTCTTTACCGTTAACAACTGTTACCGCACTTGTTACCTCTTGCTTGCCATTTTTGCCGGCTGAAATTGTAACCTTTTCGCCCTTTTCATATTTATTGCTCTCTGTTTCAACTGTATCATACGCTATTTTTTCGGTTTTCACAACGGTTTTTGTTGCTGCTACCTCAATATCGCTGCGGCGGAGAAGAGACAAAAGCTCGCTCTCGGTAATTATCTCGTCGCCTGTAAAATATCCGCTCTCGGCTTTGAAATCATCTTTGAATCGTGCATTTTCCAAGCCGCCCGCGTTTTCGCTAAGGTAATTCTGCAAAGCATTGCCGATATCCGCTTTTTCGCTTAGCACGGCAAAAAGCTCGCCGTTTCTTAAGAGCCCTATCGCCTTTTCAACGTCGCTCATATTTTCCACAAGCGCGTCTTTAAGGTCGTCCGCACTTAAAAACTCGGTAACTCCTGAGGTAACGCTGCTTTTTGAATCCACCTTTGAAAGACTCTTTTTAGCACTTGAGTCCATTTGATTTGCTATTTTTTCAACAGCGGCATTGCAAACCTCTTCCGAAGAAACGAAGCCCACCGTCTCGCCGTTATAGCTTACCGCCACGGCGTAGCTCACATTAAGCGTGAGCGACATTAAAACGATTGCCGTTACAACCGCTGCAATGGGAGCGGACAGAAGTGCCCTTTTGTTTTTAATAACTTTAATAACGCTTTGTATTCCTTTGAACCTTGCTGTGCGTTTGATGGCAGACCCGACGCCCTCGGCAATGCCGCGTGCCGTCTTTTTCATCAAAACTCATTCCCTTCGTTTTTTTATTGCAGACATCGCCGCCGCAAAATCTCCGTGCACAAAATTTCAAACTACCCAAAATTGCGATGTCGCCGTTTACTCCTTGGCAAACGATTACAAGTTTGTTACTAACAAATGCAATTATAACAAAATGGTTACAAAATTGCAATACTTTCATTTCGAAAATTACAAACTTTGTAACCGTTTTATATCAGTTATTCAATTTTACACTTTAATTTTGTGCATATTGCACGGAATATTATGTTGTTTTTTGGGAATAGCGCTTGGATTCAATTTTTACAATGCTGTAACAGTTCAATATTTAAGCCTTTCCGCGGTATAGTTTTCCATAACTTTTTTCATTTCGGCACATTCTTTTTTTGCACCGTCGAGGTCGTGCTCAAGGTAGTTGCCGCACTCCACCGCGGAAACACCGGGAATATCGCCGCTGTAATTTGCAATAAAATCAAGCGCCGACTGCACAAGCGAAATAACCTGACAAGGGGTCACATTTCGCACAAGAAAATAAAAACCCGTGCGGCAGCCCATAGGTCCGAAGTAAATGACCTCGTTTTTAAATTCACTGTTGCGAACATACGTTGCAAAAAGGTGCTCCACCGTGTGCGAAGCGGCAGTATCAAGATAATCTCCGCCGTTCGGTTTTTTAAATCTTATATCGTATGTCGTAATGTCGCCGTCTGCCCGACTTGTGTAAAGTCCCGGCAAAAGCCTTGTGTGGTCAATTTTGAAGCTTTCGATTTTCTGCATTTTATATCGCCTTTCTTTTCGTCACACTTGTGTTGCGCCTTGTTCTTCTTCGGCTTGCTGCTTTTCTTTTTTTAAAAACTCATCGTCCGTTTCGGCAAAAAGCAATATATCATAAGATTTTCCCTTGCAAAATATGCCCTTCTTAAGCTTTCCCTCAAGTGTCATTCCCACTCTTTTTGCAAGCCTTGCCGAAGGCTCGTTTTCCGCCATTACTCTTGCAAAAACTCTTGTTGCGCCGCACTCGCAAAAAGCATATTTAAGCGCTGCGCTCACCGCCTCGCTCGCATAGCCGTTATTTTGAAATTCCTTTCTTATACCATAGCCGAGCTCAGCTATCTTTGCGCTGTCCTTATCTCTTGAAAGACTGCAGGTACCTATAACCTGCCCGCCGTCTTTCAGCTCTATTGCCCACAGCATAAAGCCGCCTCGGCGAATCTCTCTTGCCTGCCACGCAATATAGGTCTTGGTTTCCAAAATGCTTTCGTGCGGATACCACACGGCATATTCAGAAGACGCCGGGTCGGCGCAGTATTTAAAAATATCGTCGGCATCCTGCTTTCGCATACCTCTTAAAATCAGCCGTTCGGTTTTAATTATCGGAACGTCAGGCGGTTTTATAAAAAACATAAGCTTCTCCGTTTTTCGGTAAATACTGCAGTCTTTCAGCACTTTTAAAAAGCCGCTTAGTAGAACCCGTCACACCTAAAATAAAGTCATTTGGTTTGTGTCGGGCAGCTCGTCGAGCGCACCCACGTTTTTAAGCGCTTCTATAACGGTCTTTGAAACACCGGCTTCAATCTGGAACTCCTCTTTTGAAAGGAAAGCGCCCTTTTGCGCCGCCTCGTAAACCGCGACCGCAGCGTTTGTTCCAACGCCCGAGAGCGCGCCGAAAGGCAAGCGCATCTTGCCGTTTTCGGGAATATATTTAACCGCGTGCGATTTTCTTAAGTCTATCGGCAGAATTTCAATTCCGCGCTCCATCATCTCGTTGAATATCAGCATATTGTTAAAAACGTCGAGCTCTTTTTTAGCGGCGTCTCTGCCCTTCATTTTAATCATCGCCATATAGTCCTTAACCGCTTGCTTGCCCTTTAAGATCGTGGGCACGTCAACGTCGTCGGGACGGGCGGTGAAATATGCGCAGTAAAACTCCAGCGGACGGTGTACCTTATACCAGCAAAGGCGCAGCGCCGAGATAACATATGCCGCGGCGTGAGCCTTCGGGAACATATATTTAATCTTGTGACAGCTGTCGATATAC
>USAR01000214.1 GCA_900552605.1 uncultured Oscillospiraceae bacterium
CCACAAAACACAGAAAAAGCCCAGTAAAAACTGGACTTTTTCGACAGTCTGAAGCCGATGAATCGGCTTTTGCATCGCCTAAAGGCGATGCGCGCCGGGGCGCGGCGACGCTGACGGCAGGTATAAAAAGCGCAATCATCAGTGAAACCACAAAAATCAATCAAGGCTTTTTCTTAAAACCTCGGACAACATATTGCTTTAAAGCCTTAAGTTGTACGGCAATAAAACGCGATTTATATATAATAAACGACGGCAGATATACTAACAAAGTGCAGTATATCTGCCGTCGTTTAAGACTTTTAAGATGCCATTCCGGCATATTATTAAATTATTCCCTGCTCTTTCATAAGCTTGTAAAGCACTTCTCTGTGCTCCCTTTCCATAGGAACAAGCGGCAATCGGAGATAATCCTTGCAAAATCCCATTTTTGCCATTGCAGCTTTAACGGGAATCGGGTTAACCTCGCTAAACAGTGCATTCATAAGCGGAAGCAGCTCAAGTTGCTCTTTGGCGGCAGCGGCAAAGTCGCCCGAGAAAGCAGTTTTGCAAAGCTCTGCCGTGCGCTTTGGCATAAGGTTTGAAATAACGGATACAACGCCCTGTCCGCCAAGTGACATAATCGGCACGATTTGGTCGTCGTTGCCTGAATAAAGAGAGATGTCGTTTCCGACAAGCGCCATTGTTTTTGCAATTTCGGAAATATCGCCGTTGGCTTCCTTTATACCGGTAACATTCTCGATTTTTGCGATCTCGGCATAGGTCTCCGGCTTTATTCCGATACCACAGCGTGAAGGAACATTGTAAACAATGATCGGCTTTTCGGTGGCAGCCGCAATGGTTTCAAACATTGTAACAAGTCCTTTTTGCGTTGACTTGTTGTAATACGGCGTGCAAACAAGCATACCGTCGCAGCCGATCTCATCGGCTTCCTTTGTCATCCAAACCGCGTGCGCTGTGTCATTCGAGCCTGTTCCTGCAATAATCGGCACTCTGCCTGCGGCTGTTTTAACCGCGCAACGAAGCACATCACGGTGCTCATTATCGTTAAGAGTCGCCTTTTCACCGGTTGAACCGCAGATTACAAGGGCGTCGATACCCTCGTTGATCTGCCAATCAACAAGTTTTTCCAAGCTTTCAAAGTCCACACCGTTTTCTGTAAGCGGTGTAATAAGTGCGGTTGCTGCTCCGCGAAAAAGCTGCTGTTTCACAAAAACTCCCCCTTGAGCTGTTGAATTACTGCTTTTTGCAATCAGTTTATTTTTTTGATTTTCCGAGATATGCTTCCTTAATGCCCTCATCGGCGGCAATTTCAGCGCCGGTGCCCGACATTGTTATACTTCCTGTTTCAATAACATATGCGCGGTCGGCTGCTTTTAATGCCATATTTGCATTTTGCTCATTCAAAAGAACGGTTATACCCTCGCTGTGAATTGTTTTTATAATACCAAAAATATCGCGTACAACAAGCGGAGCAAGACCGAGCGACGGTTCGTCCATCATCATAAGCTTAGGTCTGCTCATAAGAGCGCGACCCACAGCAAGCATTTGCTGCTCACCGCCGGAAAGCGTACCGGCAGACTGCCATGAACGTTCCTTAAGCCTTGGAAAAAGCCGATATACGTGGTTGATATCATCCTCAATCGAGCCGCTTCTTAAATATGCGCCGATCTTAAGGTTCTCAAGCACGGTGAGGTTTGGGAACACCCTGCGTCCTTCGGGCACAAGCGTTATACCCTTTGAAACGATTTTATCGGGTGAAAGTCCGCAAATGTCCTCGCCGTTAAAAATAATGCTAGCGGTCTGCGGCTTAACAACACCTGATATCGTGCGCAGTATTGTGGATTTACCTGCACCGTTTGCGCCGATAAGCGTTACAATCTCACCCTCCGGAATATCCATAGATATGTTCTTAACCGCTTGAATACCGCCAAAGTTAACGGTAAGGTCGCGTATTTCAAGAATATTACTCATCGTCATCCACCCCCAAATACGCCTTGATAACCTCGGGATCATTTTGAATATCCTCAGGCTTGCCGAAGGCTATAAGCTTGCCGAAGTCAATAACGTAAATTCTGTCGGAAATATCCATAACAAGGTTCATATGGTGTTCAATAAGGAAAACGGTGAGCGAGAATTCATCACGAATTCTACGGATAAATGCGGTTAACTCTTCGGTTTCCTGAGGGTTCATACCGGCAGCAGGCTCATCAAGAAGCAAAAGCGACGGCTCGGTTGCAAGGGCACGAGCAATTTCAAGATGCCTTTGCTTGCCGTACGGCAGTGACGATGCCCGCTCGTCCTTAACGTCCTCAAGATCCAAGATGCGCAAAAGCTCCATTGTTTCCTCGCGCATACGTTTTTCTTCGTCGTGGTTAATGCCGAATGTTGAGGTAAATACATTTGATGTACGGCGCAGATGCTTTGCGATAAGCACATTTTCAAACACCGTCATAGATTTAAAAAGGCGAATATTTTGGAATGTTCTTGCCATTCCAAGCTTTGTTATTTTATCCGGTGTCTGTGTAACGATGTGTGCATAAACACCGTTATTCCGACCTTTATACAGCTTTTTCATCTTGCCCTGCGGATGATTGGAAAGCATAAGTCTTTCGTTAAAATAAATAGCACCGTTAGTTGGCTCGTAAACACCCGTTATGGCATTAAAAGCCGTTGTTTTTCCTGCACCGTTAGGGCCGATAAGAGAGACGATCTCTCCGCGGTTGACCTTGAGAGAAAGATTATCAACAGCCACCACGCCGCCGAACTGCATTGTTATATCTTTAAGCTCTAAAACGCAATCAGACATTTTCATTGCCCTCCTTTTTCTGCTTTATACCGAATTTCGAAGGCAAAGTTTTTGTAAAGAACCTGTGCAGTGCGTCCCAAGACATTTCCTTGTCGCCCATAATGCCACGGCGGAAGAAAAGCACAACCACCATAAGTATTACAGAGAATATAACCATTCTGAAACCGGAACGCAGAAGCGGTACTTTAAATCCGCCTATAAAATGCTCTTGGTCGAGCGGACGCAACAGCCATTCCTTTGCAGCAATAACTATAAAAGCGGAAATAACACTTCCCGTAATGCTTCCCATACCACCGATAACAACAATAAGAAGAATGTAGTATGTTACGGCGACTGTAAAGGTTGTTGCAGAAATAGCGTGAGCATACATTGCCATAAGTGCGCCGCCAATGCTCGCAAAGAACGAGCTTATAACAAATGCCAGCTGTTTGTGGTGAGCGAGGTTAATTCCCATTGCTTCCGCTGCAATTTCATCGTCTCGAATGGCTTTAAACGCTCTGCCATAGGTTGAGCGAATGAGCAAGTACATAATAGCTATACAAATTGCCGCAACCGCCAGAATTCCGTAATATGAGAATCCGGGGATTTTTGTAAGACCGAGCGAACCGTTTGTAATTCTGTTAAGCGGAGAGCTGGCAACAACGATACGGACGATTTCGGCAAA
>USAR01000215.1 GCA_900552605.1 uncultured Oscillospiraceae bacterium
GACTGCTTGTTACTACCGACGGCAGCATAAGTGATATACCGAGAAGCGAATACGAAGAGGCTGAAGAGCGCGTTGTCACAGAGCTGAAGAGCATTAACAAACCGTTTGTAATTCTTTTAAACTGTACAGAGCCTACCTCTGAAAGCTCACAGACACTTGCTCGTCGGCTCTCTGCAAAATACGCTACGCCCGTTTTGCCTATCAGCTGCTTGGAACTGAGTGAAGAACAGATAAAATCTATTATTGCAACCATTCTTTATGAATTTCCCGTAAGAGAGATTGCGATAAATATGCCGCATTGGATAAACACATTAAGCTGTGACCATTGGCTAAAAAGCGCCATATGCGAAAAGGTGCTTGATTGCTGCAAGAATATTTCGAAAATTCGTGATATCCCTCTGCTTTTGAGCGGAACCGAGGAATGTGAATACATCAGTGGCGCAACAGTTATGTCGGTGCAGCTCGGAAGCGGCAGCGCAGAGGTAAAGCTGCAACTTGCCGACGAGTTATTTTATAAGATCTTAACGGAAAACAGCGGCATTGAAATTACCGACGATGAACAGCTTATGAAATGCATTACCGAGCTTGCCGTAATTAAGAAAAAATATGAGCGCTTCAGCAATGCCATTGACGAAGTTGAAGCAACAGGCTACGGTATAGTTATGCCGACGCTTGAGGAACTCACCCTGCAAGAGCCAGAGATTATGAAACAAGGCGGCAGATACGGTGTCCGCCTTAAAGCGAGCGCGCCGTCAATTCATATGATGAAAGCCAACATTACAACTGAGGTCAACCCAATCGTAGGCTCTGAAAAGCAATCGGAAGACCTTGTTATGTATATGCTTAAAGAATTTGAAGAGGATCCCATTAAAATTTGGCAATCCAACATTTTCGGCAAATCGCTTAACGAGCTTGTTAACGAGGGACTGCACACAAAACTTGCAAGAATGCCGAGCGACGCGAGGGTGCGCTTGCAGGAAACCTTGGAACGACTTATAAACGAGGGCTGCAGCGGACTGATTTGCATAATACTTTAATAATTTCACATATGAACCGCGCTGACGGTTTTCGGTCAGTGCGGTTTTTACAGAACAAAAACAAGAAAATCAAGAAATAAAATTAACAAACCGTATATACTTTTTCCGAAATTATGTTATATTATATAATATGTGTTTTAATAATTATATGATTTAAGGACGATAAAATAAATGGAATTTACAAAAAAACGCATAATTGCCGGCAGCATTGTTTCCTTTTTACTGCTGCTGTTAGTGGTTCTTGAAACCGGCGCATTTATAAATAAGGACGTGCCTTTCGGCGCATTGCTGTATGCGCTCACAATTTTTTGCAGCTTGCTTATCGGTTTTATTCTATCATTCCGAATTGTAAAAATAAAACCGCATATAAATACAGTTCTCGTATTTCTCTTGCCGATTGTCTCAATGACGATGGTGGAATGTCTTAACAGCGTTTTTATTTACGATTACTACTATGTCGACTTCATTAACAGCTATTTACTTTACCTGCTGTTTTACGGTCTTTTCTATGCAATAACCGGCAGCTATCGACTGACGATTATGGTATTTACCCCCGTTCTTTTTATATTTGGTCTTGCAAACTATTATATATATAAATTCAAAGGCTCACCGTTTGTGCCGATGGATTTTGCAAGCATAGGTACGGCAAAGGAAGTTGCGTCTTCATACGATTTTTCAATTACATATCAAATCATCATTGCAACAGTTTTGCTTACTGCGGTTATGTGTATCGGCTTTAAGCTTCAAACACCTCGTATGCATCTCCCGGCAAAAATCATTTCCCGTGTAACCTGCGGTGTTGCAATGCTCGGTGTTTGCTTTGTATTCTTTTTCAGTGATATATTTGCAAACTGTGGCTTAGAGCCTGATTTTTGGAACCAGACGCGCGGCTATCATCGCTCAGGATTCCTGCTTAACTTTTGTCTTAACACTAAATACACTTACCTTAACAGTCCATCGGGATACAATGCCGATGAAACCGAGCAATTGATTTCCGAATTTTTGAACTCCGGCGATAAAGCTGCTGCAGCGGTAACAAGTGCCTACAGCAACACCGAAAGCGACAAAAACAGCCAAACACCGAACGTTATATCGGTTATGTGCGAATCCTTTTCAGACCTTTCGATCTGCGGAAATTTTAAAACAAATGTCGACTATATGCCGTTTTACCGATCGCTGAAAGAAAATACAATAAAGGGAAACCTATATGTTCCCGTGCACGGTTCCGGCACAAGCAACACGGAATACGAGTTTTTAACCGGCAACAGTATGTCATTCTTCCCTGCCGGCAGCAATGCATTTTCTCTGTATATTAAGGACGAGCGCCCGTCGATTGTTTCCACCCTCGGCAGCCTTGGCTACACAAAAACGGCGTTTCACCCTTATTATTCAAGCGGCTGGAACAGGCGCAATGTTTACAGCTTTTTCGGCTTCGACAGCTTTTACAGCATAACATCGACTATTCGCTCATCAATTCTTATAGATTATATAAACAGCGGCAACAACAATGAATATTTTAATTCACTCTGCGAAGCAACATACCCGGGTCAAAATGTGCTTGCACGACAGTATGTAAGTGACCGCTATGATGTTGACAAGGTTATATCCTATTACGAGGATCGCGATACCTCAAAACCCTTCTTTATGTTCAACGTAACAATGCAAAATCACGGTGGTTACGGCGGCAGCTTTTCCAACTTTATAAACGAGGTAAAATTAACCTCAACAAAGGGCAGCTATCCAAAAACCGAGCAGTATTTATCGCTTGTAAAAAAGTCAGACGAAGCAATTGAAAAGCTGATTACATATTTTAAAAATGTTGATGAGCCGACGGTTATATGCTTTTTCGGCGACCATCAACCGAATATTGAAGAAGAATTTTATGCCGAGATTATGGGTGTTAAAAATCTTTACTCGCTTTCTAAGGAACAACAAATTAAACGCTACATTACCCCGTTTTTTATTTGGGCAAATTATGATATAAATGAAGAGAGTGACCGCTCGATAAGCTCTAACTATCTTTCATCGTATATGTTAAAGGTTGCCGGAATAAAGCAGACCGAATACAATAAATACCTGAATGTTTTGAGCGAGAAAGTTCCTGTTATAACGAGCGTCGGCTATATCGGAGATGATGGAAAGCTGTACTCAAACGGCGAAAGGTCGAGCTATACAAAGTATCTTGAGGCTTATGAGAAAATACAGTATAACAATGCGATAGATAAGAAAAAACAAAAGAAAAGTATTTTCTATTTACAAAGTGCAAAATAGACTTTCCGCACCGAATTTTTGAAAGATTTACACTTGGAAAAATGCCTGCTTTCGCAGAATCATTCTGCACAAAACCGACGGCTGATATTTTACTTAATAAAACATAAAAATATTCTCTAAAATCAAAAACAGACTGACGTTAAAGCTTTAAGCCTGATTCG
>USAR01000216.1 GCA_900552605.1 uncultured Oscillospiraceae bacterium
TACGCTGCTAACAATGTGACAAATACGGAAATTGCCGCAAATGCCAGTGAATACAAAAACGAATTTAAAAATCCGCGCCAGATCATTCCGTTTTCCAGCACACGCCGGTATGCATCCAGTGTCCAGTCTTTGATGTGAAAACTCAGTCCCTGATTATTCAATACCGTCGGGTCCATAAAAGATGCCAGAACAACATAGACCAGCGGAACAACAATTGAAAGAACAAACAGTCCAAGAATGGCATAACCGATTCCAAGCACCAGCCGGTCTGTCCGTGAATATTTCATTTTACTAACTGTTTCCATTTCACGTTCCTCCTATAATCCTTCTCCATCGTTTAATTTCTTTACCACCCAGTTCACAAATATAAGCAGGATCACATTGATCACCGAATTAAACAGTCCCACTGCCGTAGAATAACCGTAATCGCCATTCAAAAGACCTATCCGGTATACATAAGTTGATAAAATTTCAGAAGCCGGTAAGTTCATATCTGTCTGCAGGGCATATGCCTTTTCAAAGCCGATGCTCATAATGTTTCCGGCCTGTAAAATAAACTGGATCACGATAATATCCTTAATTGCCGGAAGTTCCACATACCAGATCTGCTGCAAAAGATTTGCACCATCCACAATGGCTGCCTCTTCCAGTTCCTTGCTTGCATTGGATAATGCTGCAGTATACATGATGGATGCCCATCCTGCTCCCTGCCAGATTCCGCTTGCAATATAAATGGTACGGAATGCGGACGGCATGGTCATCCAGTTTGTATTCGTTCCCAGCAGACGGTTTAACGGTCCTACCGGAGATAAAAACATACGCACCATACCACAGAGCACGATGACGGAAATAAAATTCGGTGCATAGATCAGCAGCTGGATTTTTTTCTTAATCCCCGCCTTGCGGATACGGTTCAGTAAAAGTGCCAGAATAATTGGTATCGGAAAACTCCAGAGAAGTCCAAAGATACTCAGCTTTAATGTGTTCAGCAGGTAGTTCATAAAATCCGGTGATGATAAAAACCTCTGGAAATATTCCAGCCCCACCCACGGGCTTCCCAAAACTCCTTTAATGACATTGTAATCCTCAAATGCAATCAGAAGTCCTCCCATCGGAAGATACTTGAAAATGATTGTGAGTAACAGTGCCGGCATCAGAAAAAAAACATACAGCTGCCAGTTTTTCTTTATATAAGACAGCTTACTCCCCATGGTTTGTTTTTTCGCAGAGCCGACTTGTTTTGCCAGTTTTTTCATGCGATTGCTCCTCCCTTTTCATCGTATTACTCGTTCTGCTTTCGGTGTTTTTTGTTCTATGCAAAAAACTTTCGGGAGGGCAAGGTACTTCTTACGACTCCGTACATATGGATAAGGCTTATGCCCGCATAGACGGCGGAACGGAGAATCCGGGTTATTTTACAGATATAGCGGATAAACCGTAAAAGCAGATTCGATTATAATTGCATAACACCGATATTCGGCGGGAGTCCGTTGCGGACTTTCGCCGATTTTTCTCTTTACCGAAACACAGATGTTAAATCGCCGCCGGTAACATCACCAAGACAAATTATGCATTGCTTTCGGTGCTGTATCTGCTTACCGCCGATAAAAGGCTGCGGAGTGCTGCAAGCACAATATAAATAATAGCTGTGTGTTCTTCAAGGATATTAAACTTCATAACTTCTCCGAAAGAGTCTATACCCTATACTGTGGAATGGAATAAACCGGATAAACGCCGCAAGGGCTGCACCTAAAACTGCGATTGCGCCCGTGCCATTAAGAGAGCCATTGACGAATACTGTGACGGTTGGCACCTTAATTTCTGTGCCCGGGAAATCATCGGCCGATACGACTTTTGGCTATATAAAATATTAGAGGCGGAAGCCTTGCCAAATATGGTCTTTGGCTCAGCTTCCGCCGTTAAAATTTAGTTTTTTTGAATTTACTTCATAACTTTTGTTTTAATAAACTCTGAAAGAACTGCCGCTGCGTCTATATCGCCCTGCAAGCTCGGGTGACTTGAGCCGCCGTCTAAGTTTTTGGGCAGCTCTACAAAATATGCGCTGTGTCCTTGAGCATTAAGCTCTTCCGCGACCTCAGTGTATGCTTCAAAAATATACTTTTGACCGCCCATCATACCGAAAGCAAACACGATTTTTGTGTCATTACCGTTCTTTTCGAGAATGGTTGCCGCAAAGTCCTCAGCCGATTTTTTAAACAGTGCTTTAGCGCTTTCTGTGGTATAACCTTTTCCGGAAAGAAGTCCTGCGTCGTTTGTGCCGAGGTTAACCACAACAATGTCGGCTTTTCTTTGGAAATCGTACTGCAAATTCCAATCCTTGTTGTAAGTTGTCTTAAGATACTCTGTCGGCATGTGGGTATTTGCCATACCCTCAACGCTGACAAGAGCAGAGCCGCCTTTTGAAATTATGCCGTAATCGTAACCCAAGGTTCTTGCGGTGATAGTGCTGTATGCATAGTAACCGTTCATATGTCTGCCTGACATCTTTGTGCCCTTGCGGTTGAGGTTGCCCTCGCCGCAGGTGATGGAGTCGCCCACAAAGTCGATGCTGTATTTTGAATTCTCAGGTGCATCCACTACCGCACCGTTAAGTCTTACACCAAAGACATTCTCGTAGCTGCCGCCCTCACCCTGACGATAAAGACCTATCTTATGAATACCTCTTGAAAGATTTTTTGCAACAGTGAATTCTCTTGCACCTGTATAGCCGGTAGGAAGTATGATTTCGCTTTCAACACCGTCAACAACAACTGTCATATAAATAGCGTCGTTTGAAGGTTTTGAAATGTCTATAGCAACATCGCCGCAGGCATTAACATTAAACTCAATACCTGTGCCTGTCATTTCAAGGAAAACAGATTCTCTTGCAACGCCTTTTGAATCGCTGAATTTATCTGTTGTAACCTTTCTTCCCATATATTTATACTGCATATCCTCTGCCTTAACATACTGTTCGGCATAGCTTTCAAGTATTTCCGAGGTTTCAAAAACCTTGTAGCCGAGAATTGAAACGTCGCTGACAGTGACCTTGCCGTCGCCGTTAAGGTCTGTAAACAGCATTTCCTCTTCGCTCAAGCTTTTGCCGCCCTTAATAACCGCGTCAACGCTTTTAACAACATCGTTTACGGTAACGGAACCGCTGCCGTCCGCATCGCCTGAAATTGCAATATCAAAGGTCTTCAAAACTCCGCTGCTGTTTTTGGTGTTCAGCTTCATTTTGTTTGTAGCAAGTGTTGTGCTGTTCTGAGCATTTCCGTCAGCGTCAACAACCTCCAAGGTTTCGGGATAGTTATCAAAACCGTTAAGCAGCTCGCAAACCGCAGTACCCTGAGGCACGATAAGCTTGTTAAACTTATCGTTGTAGTTCTTTGCAAAGCCGCCTGCAAGAGCAGACGGGGTGTCGATATATTCCGCAACGATATTAAGCTCTTTATC
>USAR01000217.1 GCA_900552605.1 uncultured Oscillospiraceae bacterium
TTAAGGCTGCCGCAATTGCCGAATATGTGTCTGTGCCGGATGAGGTTACAACATGGGTGGTGAAGGTTGAGTTGTTACCGCCGCCGTGCTCCGCGTGCAGAACAAGTGCCATATCCAATACCCTTGCTTCAAGCTGAGTATAGCTGCAGTCGGGACGCAGCATATGCAAAATATTTTCGGCAGTAGACAGCTCAGGCCTCGGGCGATGAATTACAAGCGAGTCGTCATTTTTATAAAAACTGCAGGCAACATAGCTGTAGACAGAGAAGATAGGCAACACCGAAATAAGCATTAAGCACTGACGCATAACATTTTCAATTGAAGTGTCGTTTGGATTGGGATCATACGGAAAAAGCGAAAGGATGCAGCGCATAAGCGTGTTCATCATATCTTCGGACGGCGCCTTCATAACGATATCGCGCACAAAATTTTTCGGCAAAGTATGGAAAGAAGCGAGCAGTGCTTTAAAGTCCTCAAGCTCTTTTTTATTGGGAAGCTCCCCCATCAGCAGCAGGTATACAGTCTCTTCAAAACCGAATCTGCCGTCTCTCATAAAGCCGGAGATGATGTCCTCTATCTTTATGCCGCGGTAATACAGCTCGCCGTCGGCAGGAACAGACTTGCCGTCTATAATTTTTGAAGCGGATATTTCCGAAATCTGAGTAAGCCCTGCCAGCACACCCTTGCCGTTAATATCGCGCAACCCTCGCTTTACATCGTATTTGGAATAAAGCTCTTTATCGATATTGCCCGTTGCAGCGCATTTTGAGCAAAGGGCTTTTATTTGTTCGTTTGCAGTATTCAAAAAAAGACACCTCGTTTTCCTTGCGGCAGAATTGTCGCTTATAAAAAATCGAGAGCAAACGCACAAAATACAAAAGTGCGCTTACCCCACTTTTTAATATTATAGCATTTTTTAGCAATAAAATCAATTATTTTTTACCTAAAACAGCAATTGTTAACGGTTTGTCTTTAATTTCTCCGCAACAAGTGATATAATGATTATAAAAAAATTGAAACGCAGTAAGCGTTTCAATTATGCTTATAGGATCGAATTTTCAAAAAGGGAAGCGGAAGAATGAAAGATGCGCCAAATGAAACCGGCAAGAAAACGTGGAAAAACTATTATTGGTTTTACTATAAATGGCATATGCTTGCCGCACTTGTGCTGGCGCTTACAATAGTGATATGTACGGCGCAATGCGTGATGAAGGTCGATCCGGATTACTATGTGCTTTTTTATGCCCAAAATTATTACACGGACGAAGCGTTGCAAGAGGTAACGGACGAACTGCAAAAATACAGCGAGGATCTCAACGGCGACGGCAAGGTCAAGGTAATGGCGGTTAACTGCACATTTTCAAATAACGATACACAGCGTATCAACACGGTTAGACAGCAAGCTCTTTTGCAGATGACAACGGATAATACCTGTTTTTGGGTTATGGATAAAAGCGGTGTTGAGCTTTACTATAACAATGATGATATTGATATTTTTGCAAAGCCGACCGGCTTTTCGCAATATGATTCACACGCCGAAAATGCCGAGTGCCTTAAGGGTTTTGATATAATGAAAAAGCTTAACGATGACAGTGAATTTTACGTTTTTTGCCGCAAGTCAAAAACAGGAACAGAGCCTAATAAAATCGCGGCTGATGTGCTGCAAAAAATAAAGAAATAATATTCAAACAGAAATATGAAATGCTTTACTATACCGACTTGCAGCAGTCGTTTCAATAATAAACCTGCGCATTTCATAGAAAGAACTGACGGGTGATGCTTTTTTATCAGTCCGGCGGTATTTTCAAACAGTTTTTTCGTTCTTCCTTTTTTGCAAAAAGCTTTCCAAAATGATTGTTGCGGCAACACTGTCGACCACGTTTTTGCGTTTTTTCCCCATAACGCCGTTTTCTCTTAACGCAGTGTGCGCACTTATCGTTGTGCAGCGCTCGTCCCAAAGCTCTACACTGAGACCTGTCAATCTTGAAATTTTTTCAGCAGCATCTCGGCAGCTTTCGGCTTTGAAACCCTCGCTGCCGTTCATATTCTTCGGCAGTCCCATTACAATAAGCTCGGCTTTTTCGCGTTCGGCAATTTTTTTAATTTCCTCAAAAAGCAGCTTGCGCTCAGGCTGTTTTATTACCTCACGCGGGAAAGCAAAGGTTTCGCTTTTATCGCAGACGGCAATGCCGGTGCGTACGGTACCTAAATCAATTGCCATTATTATCATTTAAAAATCAACTCCGTTGCTGTCTTTCTTCAGTCCATTCCGAGACAGGCACAGCTGCCGCATCTTCACTTAAATGACCTTTGTAGTTTTCAAAATCAATTAAAAATTCGCCGCCGGAATAAATAAGGTGATTTATACCGCAGTTGTCGCACCAATCAATTTCGCCGAGACCGGTCGGTGCATAACCGTGTATCACGCGCATAAGGTTGCGTATAACTCCGCCGTGCGTGGCAACGGCAACGGTTTTTCCGTCATTTTCTTTTGCAATTTTTAAAAGTGCGGCAAAGGCACGCTCTGCAACCTGCTGCATTGTTTCGCCGCCTTCAACTCGGAATTTATCCGGTTGCATATTCCAAAAATACATTTGCTCGTCGCTCATATCGCTGACAGGCCTGCCGTCTAAAACACCGAGGTTCATTTCAACAAGGTCGGGTACGGTTTCAATTGGCAGTTTGTTGTATTTTGTCACAGCCTCCGCCGTTTTATAGGCTCGTATTAAAGGGCTTGAATAAACTGCGTCAAGCTTTATGTTTTTAAAATATTCCGCAAGACACTCGAGCTGCAGCGCGCCCTTTGCGCTTATATCAACATCGGTTCTTCCTGCAAATGAGCACATTCTGTTTGCCATAGATTCACAATGGCGGATCAAATATATATTTGTCATTTTTTAAAATTCCCTCAAAAGATTTATCTGTTACATAATATTGTATCACAATTGACTTAAAATGCAACAAATAATGAGTTGAATTTTTTTGCAATCGGCGGTATACTGTAAATTGTTTAAAAAGGGGAGTGAAAGCTTTGATATATACTGTTACTCTTAACCCGTCGCTTGATTATACTGCGCATGTGATCAGTGCCGATTACGGTAAAACCAACCGTACAAAGAACGAGAGCATCTTACCGGGCGGCAAGGGACTTAATGTGTCTGTAATGCTTAAAAGACTCGGTGTGCCGTCGGTAGCTCTCGGCTTTTGTGCCGGATTCACGGGTGATGAGCTGCTGCGCCTTGCGAAAAGCGAGGGCTGCGATTGCGATTTTATAAAGCTTAACAGCGGCTTTACACGCATAAATATGAAGTTGGTTTCCGGAGAGGTTACAGAATATAACGGCAGCGGAATTACCGTTACCGATGCCGATGTTGCAAAGCTTTGCAAAAAGCTTGCGGGTCTTGCAGAAAATGACCTGCTTGTGCTTTCCGGCAGTGTT
>USAR01000218.1 GCA_900552605.1 uncultured Oscillospiraceae bacterium
CGGCGCAAACGCCTTAACAAGCATTTGAACAACCGTTACAAATCCGGCAATAATAGTGATAAACGCAGGTATTCTTACACGGTCCGGTATAACCTTTCTTAAAAGCGAAATGGTGAGATTTGAGCAAACAAGCACAAGTGTTGCCGCAACACCCATTCCTATACCGTTAAGGGCAGACGTTGTAACGGCAAGCGTGGGGCAAGTGCCGAGCACCAAGCGCAAAACAGGGTTTTCTTTTATAATTCCGTTTGTAAAGATATTAAACTTCTTTTGCATACCTCACTCCCCCTTTACCTTTTGAAACAGTTCAAGCGCCGTGTTAACATCGCGCACAACGGCGTTTGTTGTTATAGTCGCACCTGTAAGCGCGTCGATATCCTTATTCTTTTCGTAAGATATACTTCCGCTTTTGCCGCTGAACTGTTCACTGAAACCGGCTTTTGACTTTGCATTTTGTCCGAGCCCCGGTGTTTCATCATCAACCGAAAGCACCTGAATCCTGCGCACAGTGCCGTCATTATTTATGCCCGTCATAACCTTAACCGCGCCGCCGTAACCGTTATTTGAAACAGTGAAAACATACCCTATTATTTCGCCGTTTAAGGTAACGGTAGAATAACTGTATTCCTTGTCGTCAAGCGTTACGGTACCGTCGCGGAAAGACGCTCCTTCATCGTCAAAAACCGCCTTCATCGCCTCAACCGATTGCTGCTTTTCGAGTGCCGCAATCTTATCAGCTGTTATGCTGTTTGTAACTGCGAGAGCCGCTGCAATAACAATGCAGATAACCGTAAGCACAACCGAAGGAACTATAACCGATTTTGCCTTAACCTTAGCCATTATTTGCGCCCTCCCATCCAAAAGGTTTTTTGCGGGTGAGCCTTTCAATGTGCGGTACAAGCAGGTTCATAAGCAAAATAGAATATGAAACGCCCTCGGGCAAAGTGCCGAATTTTCTTATAACAACGGTGAAAAATCCGCAAAGCAAACCAAAGATGAGCTTGCCCAAAAAGTTTGAGGGGCTTGTAACATAATCGGTTGCCATAAATATTGCGCCGAGCATAACTCCGCCCGACAGTATTGCGGCAACAGGTTCGCCGCCGAAAGCCGCTGTAAGAACGAAGACCGAGCCTATAAAGCTAAGCGGTATTGTCGGTGTTATTACCTTGCGGCAAACAAGATATATTCCGCCGAGCAACAGTAAAATACTGCAAACCTCTCCTATACAGCCGCCCTTTAATCCGAGAAGCAGATTAAGATATGAGTATGTTCCCTCTTTTGCAGCAAGCGGAGTGGCTGTGGTTACTGCATCGGTTTTTGAAAGCCACGAAAGCGCCGGCGTCCACGTTGTCATTGCAGTTGGGAAAGATACCATAAGCACTATTCTGCCGACGATTGCAGGGTTTGCAAAGTTCTGACCGAGTCCGCCGAACATCATCTTGACCACAACAATAGAAACCGCAGCGCCGACAGCAGGCATCCAAAGCGGAATTGCCGGCGGCAGATTAAGACCGAGCAGCAACCCCGTTACCGCCGACGAAAGATCACCGATTGAATTCTTCTTTTTTAATACTTTGCAGCTAATGTATTCACTAAAAACCGCAGCGGCAATAGATATAAGCACAACCGCAACCGCTCTGGGACCAAACAGCACAAATCCGGCCAGAGTTGTGGGAATAAGCGCTATTATAACGTCGAGCATTATTCCTGCGGTAGTATCGTGATGAGTTATGTGCGGAGAATGCTGCACAAGCTTTGTTTCCATTTTTTGCCCCTCCTCAACTGTTCTTAAGCGCTTGCTTTGCCTTGCGCATAACCTGTACTATCGGTCTTTTTGCAGGGCAAGAGAAAGCGCAGCTGCCGCACTCTATGCAATAATCGGCGTAAAGCTTTTTAACCTCAGCCGTGTTGCCTGTGTTAAGAGCAGCCGCAATATGAAACGGTGAAAGACCCATTGGGCATGCCCTTTCGCATCTGCCGCAGCGAATACAAGGACCGATGTCTTGTATATCTGCTTCTCTCTCGGTAAAGCAAAGCACTGCGTTATTTTGTTTAAGCACAGGGATTGAAGTATCGAAAATTGAAAATCCCATCATAGGACCGCCGATAATGATTTTTTTGGCAGGTGTTTTAAAGCCGCCGCAAAAATCAATAACGTCCTGCACAGATGTACCAATCGGCACTTCAACGTTTTGAGAAGTTGTTATTGCTCCGCCGTCAACGGTAAGACGCTTTGAAACAAGCGGCATACCTGTTTTTATGTATCTGCTGATTGAGGCAACGCTGGTTACGTTCATAACCACGCACCCAACGTCTGCCGGAAGCTTTCCGAGAGGCAGCTTTCTGCCGGTTGCAGTATAAATAAGTACCTTTTCAGCACCCTGCGGATACTGACTTTTAAGCTTCATAATACGCACGCGGTTTTCCTCGTCGCGACGGTCAGCCGCAACACGGTAAAGCGCCTCTATTGCCTCGGGTTTATTATCCTCAACGGCAATTATCACTCTTTCGAATTTAAGCAGCTTTAAAAGCAGATAGACGCCGTCTATAATATCTTCAGTTTTTTCAAGACACTCACGACAGTCGGCTGTGATATAAGGCTCGCACTCCGCAGCGTTTATTATCAGCGTGTCAAGCGGTTTGTCCGCTTGTCTTGTAAGCTTAACGTGAGTGGGAAAGCCTGCACCGCCGAGTCCGACAAGCCCCATTTCACGCACTGCCTTAACAAGCTGCTGCTCGTTTTGCACGTCAACGGGTTTCAGATCGGGGTCCGGCGTCATCTTACCGTCGCTGTCGATTTCCACTGCGGTGCACATAACACCGTTTGTAAGTGACGCTGTCTTAATTGCCTTTACCTTCCCCGAAACACTTGAGTGGACAGGAGCGGAAATAAACTTTTCGCAATCTCCTATTTTTGTGCCGACAAATACCTCGTCCCCCACAGAAACAACCGGTTCGCACGGCACTCCTATGTGCTGCTGCATTGGAATAAGCACTTTATCCGGCGGCGGCATCACAACAGTTTCTGCGCTTGCCGTGCCCTTTAAATGCGGTGGCTTAACACCACCGTGTATGCTCCCCTTAGGCGATATAAGCTCAGAATTCTTGCTCACGGTAATCCCCCTTAAATGCCGCTTAATTAACGGCAATATTATAACATTACCCGATAATTGTACCACGGTTTTGTTCGTTTTTCAAGAAGTGTTAAACGAGATTTGAAATTTGTGCAAAAAAGTATTTAAATATTTTTGTAAATGCGATATAATTAAAATGAAAGAATGATGAAACCGCCGAAAAGTGAGGTGCAAAAAACTTGGAGCTTCAATTCAAATTGCCGAAAGACGTTGAGTTTATTTTAAATACAATCGAAAACCACGGCTATGAGGCGTGGTGTGTGGGCGGATGTG
>USAR01000219.1 GCA_900552605.1 uncultured Oscillospiraceae bacterium
TTGTTGAACCAAGCAGTATATTGCTTGTTGCGGATACATTAAAGCCTTTTCATTTTTATGTTCCGCAGCATAAAGCTATTTTTGAAGCGCTTTGCAATATGTTTGAGCTCAACAGGACTATTGACTTCGTAACTCTGCTTGAGTGGCTTAAAAAGAACAATGTTTATGATGATGCAGGCGGTAAAGCTTATTTAACACAGCTTGCGCAAACCGTTCCGTCAGCTGCCAATATCGTGACATATGCTTCTATTGTGCGTGAAAAATACACGGTACGTGCGCTCATACTTGCTTCACGGGATATTATCGACGATGCAACCTCTGGCAAAACAGAGCCCGGACTGCTGCTTGACCACGCAGAGCGCCGCATTTTTGATATAAGGCAGGATAAGGATGTATCGGGTCTTCGCCATATTTCCGATGTTTTGGAAAACGAAACGTTCGTGCGCCTTACAAACTTAAGTGACGAAGAAAAGCGCAAGGATTATGTAGGTATACCGTGCGGCATTTCGGCTGTTGATAAATATACAACTGGTCTTAACCGTTCCGACCTTATTATAATCGGTGCACGCCCCGGTATGGGTAAAACGTCTTTCTGCCTGAATATCGCAAGAAACATAGCACTGCAAAGCAATAAAACCGTTTGCTTTTTCTCACTTGAAATGACGCGCGACCAATTGGCACAGCGTATGCTTTCTAATGAAGCCTGCATTAAGAGTGAAAAATTAAGAACGGGTGAGCTTTCCGAAACCGATTATATAAATCTCGGTATAGCAAGCGAAAAACTTAGTAAAGCACCGATATATTTCGACGAAACTTCCGGAATTACCGTCCCTGACATCAAAGCGAAGGTGCGTCGTATGAACGGAGCGTGCGACGTTATTATTATCGATTATCTCGGTCTTTTGCGCTCAACTGAGCGTAAAGAAAACCGTGTGCAGGAAGTATCCGATATTACAAGAAACCTTAAGATAATGGCTAAAGAGCTTAATATTCCCGTTGTCTGTTGTGCTCAGCTTAACCGTGGTACGGCAGGCAAGGACAGCTCGCACATACCGACGCTTTCAGATTTGCGTGAATCGGGTTCAATTGAGCAGGATGCTGACATCGTTTTGTTTCTTCACAGAGAGGCATATTTCAAAAACGGAACAGACGAGCCTGCCGACGAAACAAAAGCGCAGTGCATTATTGCTAAAAACCGTCACGGCGAAACGGGCACTGTCGATTTGCATTGGGATGGTCAGTTTACAAGATTTACAACACAGGATGTGTTTCACTGATGATTAAAAAGGTTTGCCGTGCTGTTGAAGTTTATAATATGTTTTCGCACGGCGACGAGGTGCTTGTCGGTCTTTCCGGCGGTGCTGATTCGGTTGCTTTGCTGATTTGCCTTTTAAAGCTTCGCAAAAAGTACGGCATATCTGTTAAGGCAATGCATATTAACCATCTTTTGCGAGGTGATGAGGCATTTCGTGATGAGAAATTTGTTGATTCACTTTGCAAACGACTTGATGTGCCGCTTAAAATCGAACGTGTTAATGTTAGGAAAATAGCAGAAGAAAAAAAACAGAGCACCGAACTTGCGGCGAGGAATGTGAGGTACAGTCTTTTTTCGTCGACTGAGTGTTCAAAAATTGCCACTGCACATACCGCGAGTGATAATTTGGAAACCGTAATTCTAAATCTTGCGCGCGGCACTGCTGGAACAGGTCTTTGCGGTATACCGCCTGTGCGCGGTAATATTGTTCGTCCGCTTATTCTTTGCACAAGAGATGAAATAACGGATTTTTTAAAACAAAGCGACGAAGTGTTTGTTACCGACAGCACAAATAACAGCAACGACTATTCAAGAAATGTTGTAAGGCATAGTGTTGTTCCTGTTATTAAAAAGCTTAATGCCAATGCAGAAAACGCTGCTGTTAGAATGAGCGCGGCGCTGCGTGAGGATATGCATTTTATCGCAGGAATTGCCAAAAGTGAATATAACAAAGCTTTTGAAAACGGCAAGCTTTCAACAAAAATCGGCGAATTACCGCAGCCGGTATTAAAACGCGTTTTGCAAATGTATTATTTCGACGTTTGTCCCGACGGTGAGCTTGACTCACAGCATATTAACTCTATGTTGCAAGTAGTTAGCGGTCAGTATAAGCGTGTTTCGCTGCCCTGCGGATTTGTGTTCGCAAAATACAAGCAGGAATATATCATTGAAAAAGACGAAAAACCGATTGAATATAACCGTGATATTTCGCTGTTTTCTGAAGAAGCTAAATCTGTTTTTCCGCAATTAAGATTTGTGGAAAAACAGGAATATCAAAAAATTTCTAAAATTAACAAATTATTATTTAAATTTTCAATTGATTGTGATAAAATAATAGGCAACACTACAGTAAGGAGCAGGCTGAACGGCGATTCATACCGACCTGTCGGCAGAAATGTTACAAAAAGCCTCAGAAAGCTGTTGTGTGAAGACGGTTGCTCACAGGCGGATAAAAATTCTCTTACCGTGCTGTGCGACGATAAGGGAATTATTTACACAAATCTGTTTGGAATTGACGAGCGCGTTAAGGTTGACGAATCGTCTGACAAAATAGCAATGTTTAAGTTCTGAGGTGCAAATATTTATGAGTTTAAAAAATGATGTTAAGCAGGTGCTGTTATCAGAACAGCAGATTAAGGAAATCAACAAGAAATTGGCAGAGCAGATAAATCGCGATTATAAAGGAAAAAAGCTGCTGCTTGTCAGCGTCTTAAAGGGCGCAGTTGTTTTTCTTTCCGATTTAATGCGGGAGATAGACCTTCCGTGCACAATCGATTTTATGATAGTATCTTCTTACGGCTCGGGTGTTAAAACATCGGGTGTTGTTAAAATAATTAAAGACCTTGACACAAACCTTGAGGGCTTTGATGTTTTAATTGTTGAAGATATACTTGACTCGGGGCTTACACTCTCTTATATTGTTGATATTTTGAAACGCAGAAATCCGAGCAGTGTTAAAATTTGCACGTTTTTGGATAAGCCCGAACGCAGAGCGGCAGATATTAAAGCCGACTATGTCGGTGCTCAGGTGCCCGATGAATTTGTTGTCGGTTACGGCCTTGATTACGATGAAAAATACCGCAATTTACCGTTTGTGGGCGTTTTAAAACCCGAGATTTACAGCTGATAAGGAGTTGCAGGATTAAATTGAAAGATAATTTTAGAAAGCTTATGGTTGCCATTGTTATACCGATTATTCTATTGGTATCTATTGTGGCAGTCAGAAACAGCAATCAAACAAGCACGAAAACAAAATACTACGAAATTGTGCAGCTTTTTGAGCAAGACAAGATTTCGGAATACAGCTTAAATCTATACAGCGGAGAGCTTAGATACAGGCTGCGCGGTGAATCGGAGAATAGCGCGATTC
>USAR01000220.1 GCA_900552605.1 uncultured Oscillospiraceae bacterium
ACTTTCTGCGTCACGTAAAAAGGCATGTGAGCGATTATCTGAAAAAATTTGTTCCGTTCTTTCGTTTTTGGATATGGGCGGAGTAAAGTTCAGCGTTGATATTAAAGAGGGAAGCTATACTTCAGAAGGAATTGATCGTGTTGAGTTTTTGATCGCGACAAATAAGGGACAACAGCTTATGCCGCTTGCAAAAATTGCATCGGGCGGTGAGCTGTCGCGAATTATGTTGGCGATAAAAAGCGTACTTGCAGATAAAGACACGGTTGATACACTTATCTTTGATGAAATAGACACAGGCATCAGCGGAAGAGCCGCAAGAAAGATCGGCATACAGTTAAGCCGTGTTTCAAAAGCACGGCAGGTTATTTGCATAACACACTTAGCACAAATTGCAGCCCTTGCCGATTGCCACCTTTTAATCTCAAAAACAACTGAAAAAGACGCTGCATATACCACGGTTACAGTTCTTAACAACGAGCAGCACATAAATGAAGTTGCAAGAATAATGTCCGGCGGAGATATGACGGATAATCTTTATCAAACCGCAAAAGAACTTATTGATTCGCAAAGGCAAGCCTGCCTTGAGGATAACTGAATTTAATTTATTTCGGCAGACAGCCGTTATGAACAGGAGAGGTAAAATGACACTGTATGAGGAAATGAAGGCACGCGGACTGCTTGCCCAAACCACAAACGACGAGGAAATTCACAAGCTGCTCGACGGAGATAAGCCGGTTACTTTTTACATCGGTTTTGACCCGACTGCCGACAGCTTACATGTCGGTCATTTTGTTGCTGTTGTTGTTATGGCACATATGCAAAAGCACGGTCACAGACCGATTGCTCTTTTCGGCGGCGGCACAGGTATGATAGGCGACCCTTCCGGCAAAAGCGATATGCGCAAAATGCTGACAAAGGAAACTATAAACCACAATATTGAGTGCTTTAAAAAGCAAATGTCAAAGCTTATTGATTTCAATGACGATAAAGCACTTATTGTTAACAACGGCGATTGGCTTTTAGATCTTAACTATATTGACTTTATTCGTGAGATAGGCGTTCATTTTTCTGTTAACAGAATGTTGAGCTTTGAGTGCTATAAGCAGCGCCTTGAAAGAGGTCTTTCGTTCTTCGAAATGAACTATATGCTTATGCAAAGCTATGACTTTCTGACCCTTAACCGCAAATACGGCTGTATAATGCAGCTCGGTGGTGATGACCAGTGGAGCAATATGATTGGCGGGGTTGAACTTATTCGAAAATGCGACGGCAAGGACGCATATGCAATGACCTGCAACCTTTTGCTCACGAGCGAGGGCAAAAAAATGGGCAAAACCGAGGGCGGCGCTGTTTGGCTTGACCCAGAAAAAACCTCGCCTTATGAGTTCTATCAGTATTGGCGCAACGTTGCCGATGCCGACGTTATAAATTGTCTTAAAATGCTTACATTTGTTCCGTTGGAGCAGATTGCTGAGTACGAAAAGCTTGAGGGTCAGCAGCTTAACCCCGTTAAGGAACTCCTTGCATATGAGCTTACAAAGCTTATACACGGAAAAGAAGAAGCTGATAAGGCACAGCAAACCGCTCGCTCGCTTTTCGGCGGCAGTGTTGATATTAAAGATATGCCTTCGACTACTCTTTCCGATAATGATTTCACAGACGGTAATATTTCAGTGCTTGATATGATGCTTAAAGCTGAGCTTATTCCATCAAAGGGTGAGGGCAGACGTCTTATTCAGCAAGGCGGCGTTTCAATAAACGAAAAGAAGGTTACCGACCCTAATCGCTCAATTTCTAAAGATGAACTTACAGATGGAATTGTTCTTAAAAAGGGTAAAAAGGTTCATCACAGATTTGTAATATAAGGCTCTGAAAAAGCTTTTGACGTTTTACTCTTTCGAGTTCTGCGCCGAAAGCTTTTTGCGCTTTTAAATTGAGCAAAAAGCTTTTTAGAATTGTCATAAAAAATAAGGGGGATATGAAGGGTATGTTTAAAAAATCAATTCTTAAAATCGGCACACTGTTTACAGCTGCTGTGATTATGCTGAGCGGATGCGCCGGAGGAGTGACCGATAGCTCTTCCAAAATAATGAGCGCTTTAAGCAATATTCAAAGCAGCACTTCAAGCGCTGCTCCGGAGTATAAAGAAGCCAATGCCAGCATCGGCAGCACCGGTGATATTTTAATGCATTCGCCGATACTTGACGCTTATAATTTTAACGGTAAATATGATTTTCACGATATGTTTAAATATGTTAAATCATATTATGAAAAATTTGATTTGACCGTTGCTAATTTAGAGCTGTCGCTCGGCGGAAAAGAACGCGGATATTCAGGTTACCCCACCTTTAACTGTCCGGACAGTATTTTGGATGCGCTGTATGACAGTGGGGTTAACGAGGTAACGGCTGCCAATAACCATTGCTTTGATATGGGTGAGAGCGGCTTTTTAAGAACGCTCAATACGCTTGATAAACACAAGATTGAGTATTTAGGAACACGTGTCTCTACCGAAATTAAACCGTATAAGGTAACAGAAATAAACGGTATTAAAATCGGACGCATTAACTATACCTACGAAACTGTGCCGCTCAACGGCAAAAAGGCACTTAACGGCATACCGGTTACAGATGATTGTGCAGAGCTTATTAACTCGTTTAATTATGAAAAGCTTGACGATTTTTATAACGAGATTAAAGAACGTATAGATATGATGTATTCCGACGGCGCTGAGGCTATTATGGTTTATATTCATTGGGGTGATGAATACAAGCTTGAATCTAATGGCTGGCAAAAGCAAATTGCGCAAAAGCTTTGCGATCTCGGTGTTGATGTAATAGTGGGAAATCATCCGCACGTTATCGAGCCGGTTGAGCTATATTCTTCCGAGGTTTCGGGCAAGCAAACGGTTTGCCTTTACTCTCTGGGAAATGAGGTTTCAAATCAACGCAAAGATAGGATGGATATGACAACGGGTCACACGGAAGACGGAATGATTTTCAGAACGGACTTTAAGCGTAATAAGGACGGGTCTGTTATCCTTGATAAGGTCGATGTGCTTCCGACTTGGGTAAATCTTTACATCGGCTCAGATTCAAGAAGAAACTATGAGATTATTCCGCTTGATAAATCAGCAAATTGGCAGGATTTCGGACTAAGCTCAACATATGATGCCGAACAATCTTATAAGCGAACAATGAAACTCGTTAAGAAGGGGCTTGATGATGTTGCAAAGAATTATGTAAAAAAAGACCTAAGAAAAGTCGGATGATAAATAAAAAGTACAATTTATTTGTTTTCACAAATGTTTTCCCGACACTTGACATTTTTGCCGAGTGTCGGTTTTTGTATAGGCAAGCGATAATAAATCCGAACCTGTTTTTTGAGTGCG
>USAR01000221.1 GCA_900552605.1 uncultured Oscillospiraceae bacterium
TTTGTCCTGTAACATAGTATTTTCCGAAAAATATGTTTTTCGGGATTTGCAAGTCTTTTCGGGAATTTCTCGGAGACCGCATAAATACAGTGTTTTAGCGTGTTTTGCGTATAAAATCTTTTTCCGAAAAATTAAAAATTCGGGCGCTTTTTTCCCGAAAAATCATTTTTCGGAAATTTTTCGGGATTTTTTCGGAATTTGAAAGGAGTAGAAATATGAGACCTGTCAACATTAAAGACCGTTGCACCAAAAAGCGTCTTAATAAATCTGAAGTCGTTGTAAAGTTATATGATGAAGTTCAACTTGCCTATGCCTCGGTTCTTGAAGCAAATGATGAAATTAAGGAAATTAGGTGCAATGTAATTATTGACCCTGTGGACGGAAGTGATTTTACTTCTGACTTTGTATGCGTTAAAACTAATGGTGATATTATGGTCCGTGAATGTGTGTATCGTAAAAAGTTATCACTTCCGAGGACTGCAAAGCTTCTTGATGCTTCAAGAACTTACTGGGCGAATCACGGCGTTTTAGATTGGGGACTTGTTATCGACAAAGAGGTGCATTATGAAGAATAAGGATATTATTACCTGCGGCGCCTCCCTGTACAGAGTGTTGAACGTTGCGGACGACACTATATTTGTAATGGACTGCCTGAAACCTAAAATGCCCTACTGGATAAGTATTGCAGAAGCCGATTGCAAATATGTTACTGAGCAAGAACTTTATGAGCGCACTGGCAAAACCGATGTTTCTCTTGATGATTTAGATGCAGTTAGGCGGCGTGTTGCCCTGAACCGTTACACCATTATTGCAGGTGTGTTGCCTTTTCTTACCGATGTTAACTTGCGTGGTGAAATAATCAAACGATTGGCTAATGAACATAATCTGAGTGCTCAGACAATACGAAACTATTTATATGAATACCTTATTTATCAGAACACCGCCGTTCTTGCACCGAAGACAAAAGAACAGGAAAAGAAGTTGACTCCCGACCAAAAGAATATGCGCTGGGCACTCAACAAGTTTTTTTACACAAAAAACAACAATAGCTTAAATACTGCATACACCCTTATGCTCAAACACAAATATTGCGATGAGAATGGTGTTTTGCTAGATAAGTTTCCAACCTTTGCTCAGTTCAGATATTTTTATCGCCAGCATCGTAATATGCAGACCTTTTACATATCGAGAGACGGCAAAAAGAATTATGAGAGAAACAACCGACCGTTGCTTGGCGATGGAGTTCAGGCCTTTGCTCCAAACATTGGCGTAGGTTTGCTCGATGCCACCATTTGCGATTTGTATTTGGTAGATGAAGGCGGAAACCTTGTTGGCCGTCCGATATTGACCGCCTGTGTGGATGCTTACTCGGGTATGTGCTGTGGATACAATTTATCTTGGGAAGGCGGAAATTATGCTTTACGTGGATTGATGTTGAATATAATTGCTGACAAGGTTGAGCACTGTAAAAAGTTTGGCATTTCCATCAGTAAGACTGACTGGAACTGTGATAAGCTCCTCGGTACCTTAGTTAGTGACCGTGGCAGTGAGTATATATCCGAAAACTTTGAACAGATTGCAGAGCTGGGTATTTCACTGTTGAATTTAGCCGCTTTTCGCCCCGATCTAAAAGGAAAAATTGAAAAATTCTTCGATCTTGTCCAGAGTTCTTATAAGAAGCATCTTAAATCTAAAGGAGTTATCCAGCCTGACTTTGGTGAGCGTGGTGGTAGAGATTATCGTAAGGATGCCTGTCTGACTCTCAAGGAGTTTGAAACCATCGTTTTGCACTGTATCATTTATTACAACACCAAATTGCTGTTAGAGAGTTTTCCTTTTACTGAAGATATGCTTAAAGCACAGGTCAAACCGTTTGCAAATTGCATTTGGAATTATCAACTTGAGAGCCTTGGCAGTAATCTGATATCTGTTACGGCAGAAAACCTTATCCTCACCCTTCTCCCTAGAACAAATGCTGCGTTCAGTCGGAAGGGATTAAAAGTGAACGGTCTTCGTTATAAATGCGAAGGATTTACCGAAAGATTTTTATCTGGTGGCACTGCGGTTGTAGCATATAATCCTGAAGACTGCGGCACAGTATGGCTATATGAGAAAGGAATCTATACACCATTTGAATTGATAGAAAGTCGATTTGCAGGAAAAAGTATTGATGCTGTTCAGCAAATGAAGAATATGCAGCGCGAAATTACCAAGGCTGCATCCATAGACGCTTTACAGGCGCAAATCGACCTTGCCGACCATATCCAAACAATCGCAAGATCAAAAACTCATTTCGAGGATACCAAAATCAAAGATATTCGGAAGACACGAAAACGTGAACAGCAACGAACGCATAGAAACTACATTGATGAGGTGAAAACGGATGAAAATTGAAGATTTAATAAGCAAATTACCGCCTATGAAAACAGGTGGCGAACTAACTAAGGCATTAGAGGATATTCCGCCGTATTCCGAAGACGTGCGCAATGCCGATACAACCTCACGTCTTATAAAAGATAAAGACCTCTCCGTTTTTATCACACCAACCGTTTATTGCAGATAACTGCATCCTGTCGAGCATCAAGCCGTACAACAACTTTGCCTCTGCAGATAAATCCTTGTATTCATCCGTAAACAACACCTTCGGCATTTTGAAGAAGGATTCATTATCCACTATCTTTCACGCTCCTTTTTGATACATAGTTGCAGGATATAACCACAGCCCTGAAACTCTGTTTGCAGTTGTTAACGCATCTTCTGCAAAGCTCATTATAACAGATTCTGTTTCTCTCATTCAGGAACAGGCTCCATTCTGATTTTTTACTTTTGGTCATCCTTGGAATAACTATCACACTCCTTTTTACTGTAGCTTTTCGGGTTAATTTTTAATGTTTTTTTCGTCTGTAATGCATTTTGTTTTGTCGGTAGGGTAATTTCATTAACCACATATCAAAAGCCTCTTTTTGCCGTTTCACCCGAAATAGTTCCTGCCCCGGAATCTCACCGCAGCGTTGCCTCGCTCATATCATCGCAAAGTCATATCACTTTCGGACGGTCATTCAGTTGGCAAGGTACACGAGAGAAAACATCCCTCAAGGGGTGACTTTTAAAACGCCAATTTTTGTACGTTTTTTCAAAAAGTTGAAACTTTGTATCGTTGCACAAAAACACACCCTTCTAATTGGTAGGCATTTAGCAAGCCTGAAAAAACGACTTTTTCTGAAACTTTTTTCAGAAAACTGAAAGTTTGTGATATTGCATAAAACTAACATCTTAGTTTTGATTGTTTTTAACCTCTCAAGGGGTAAGGGTTTAGAAAGGCAAAAAATAAAGCAAATTTGAAAACTTTTTTATT
>USAR01000222.1 GCA_900552605.1 uncultured Oscillospiraceae bacterium
TATACCACAAAACACAGAAAAAGCCCAGTAAAAACTGGACTTTTTCGACAGTCTGTGACCGGTTTTACCGGTCTTTTTTCTTTATAAACACAGTGTTTCTGCGGATTTCAACGCTCTGTCTGCATGAAAAAGCACTGTGTTTTTTCATCAAAATCCCACCGATATTATGTAAACTGAATTGCCCTATTTTGCCTCAAAATTCCTCGTTTATATTCCCTTATTATGATCCTATTATGGTCCAAAGTGCGCCACGGAATTCTTATTTTCTCACGAATAGAGCAGACCACCGTTTAAGAGCTGAGCGTTTACGGCAACCGGCACTATGGTCGGCATTTCTTTCTTAAAGTTCAATGGAGTATAATAAGAATAAAAAAGCGAGTGATGATGTGGCACAGGCATTCAAGACGACGGACGAGGGTATCATAAAAGAATTCGGCGGATATTTACAAAAAGCAGAAAAAAGCGCCGCCACGGTGGAGAAATACACGCGTGACTGTCGGCAGTTTTTAAAAATTTTAAACGGCGCGCCGCTTACAAAAGAGGCGGTTCTCCAATATAAACAGCGCTTAAAAATGAGTTACACGCCCAAAAGCGCCAATTCTAAATTAGCAAGTATCAATTGCCTGTTTGCATTTTTGGGTCGGCACGATTTAAAGGTGAAATCCCTAAAGCTGCAGCAAAAGGTTTTCTGCCCCGAAGAAAGAGAGCTGTCGCGCGCGGAGTACACGCGGCTTTGCAGGGCGGCCGAGCGCAGACAAAACGAGCGGCTGAGTCTTATTTTGCAAACCATTTGCGGCACGGGCATTCGGGTAAGCGAATTAAAATTCATCACAGTGGAGGCCGTGCGCCGCGGCGAGGCGGTGGTGAGCTGCAAAACAAAGACGCGCGCGGTGTTTATTGTAAAAGAACTAAAACAGAAGTTGCTCCGCTATGCGAAAAAGCAAGGACTTCAAAGCGGTATGCTTTTTGTAACCAAAACGGGGCGCGCCATCAATCGCAGCAACATCTGGCGCGAGATGAAAACGCTCTGCCGAGACGCTAACGTAAACCCTGAAAAGGTGTTTCCGCACAACCTGCGGCACCTGTTTGCAAGAGTGTTTTACGAGATTGAAAAGGATATTGCAAAGCTTGCCGACATTTTGGGACATTCCAGCATCAACATCACAAGAATTTATATTATTTCCACCGGCCGCGAGCACCGCCGCCGCATGGAGCGAATGCATTTGATACTATAAAACACTAGAAAAAAGTTACATATTATCCGGACAAAAAAGCGACCGTCAAGCCTTCGCTCAAACGGTCTACTACATAATCGGTATTATGTTGTACGTAATATAGATATATGATATTTGCGACGCGGAATATTTTTATTTATTTTAGCATACATTTAGAAAAATGTCAAATTTTATAGAAATTTTAAGCCACATTCTCCCCATATAACAATTTTAACCATAAGTAACCAAGGCCTTTTTAAGAAAATTTTAAAAGGCCCGGCTTTCTGCACCCAAAATTTGCGATACCGATTTGCCGTTTGGATTGCCGACATCCGGAATACAACATAATACCGATTATGTTGTATGAAGGAAGGGGAATTACTAATGAAAAACGATTCAGTTTGCGGAGTTGGAAAGAAAGATGTTTTAAACTTTTTCTTGAAAGTCACTTTCAGAAATCAGTGGGATAGTATCTCTAAGGCAAAAAATGCTGATGAGGTGGCCATTGCTTGCCTGCGCCTTGGTTTCGCAGACGCCTTTGGTCGTACCACGAAAAATCGCACAGAACCGGAGACCACTCTTGATAAGCTTGCCGAAGATAAGGAAGTGCTCAACACCTTCCGTGAATATGTTAAGGCGAATGATACCCAAAAGAGGGTTGAGGTTATTCAGCAGCACAAGAATAAGCTCAACGAGATTTTTGGAAAGGTTAAAGACAACGAAGAAAAGCCCTTATGCTTTGGACATTATCAAAAGCTTTTCAATATGGCAGTAAAGCTTTATTTGTGCATATATATTTACTGCGATGAATTTGACAACGATTGGCTAAATGTCAGCAAAGAAAAGCTGAAAGAATATGTACCCGGCAGCGCGGATTGTCCCATCGATAATAAAATCAAGGAATCTGTTTATAAGGATTTGAATGCCGGCAAGGCAGATGGATTTGACAAAAAGGAGATTGAAATCGGTGCCTGGAGCAAGCTGGATACCGAGGAAGATCTGAAGCGATATATTAATTTGCAAAACTGTATTCGAGAAATATGCAAAAAAGACGCATTGGCATATGATTTTGATGCATGGCAAGTTGGGAAAGCAATGAACTAATATGATTATTATTTAAAGTAAAAGGGGTTTTATAAATGAAAAGGCTAAAAGAAATATTGGCTGCAATATTAACGTTACTTTTGATAGCTTCTTCTGTTCCGCTGTCAGCTTTTGCAGATACTGCAATCAGTGGTACAACCGGGGATTGCGCTTGGACGTACGATGGAACAACGCTTACCATAAGCGGAAATGGAAGAATGGCTGATTGCAACGACGGAGCGGATGTTGGGTACATACCATGGTCGCTGTACAGTGAAGATATTCAGAGTGTTGTTATTGAACCTGGTGTAAAGAATATAGGTCATTATGCCTTTAGAAACCAAAAGAATTTAACAAGTGTATCAATACCAAATAGCGTAACGAGCATTGGTGCATATTCATTTTTTGGTTGCGAAAGCCTGACAAGTATAACATTTCCTGATAGTGTAGTTAGCATAGGCCACGGAGCATTTAGTAAATGCTCCAATTTCAAAAGAATAGACATTACAGACCTTGAAAGTTGGTGCAAAATAAATTATTTGCCTAATCTTATTAAGTGTATTAGTCCTAATGGTCAAACTTATTACATTGAAGTTTCACATGGCAATGATGGCAATGAGTGTTTTGCACCATTAGAAATAGCTCACTCATTGTATCTGAACGGAAAGAAAATAACAGATTTAGTAATCCCTGACGGTACAACAGCTATTGGTGGATATGCATTTGCCGGAGGGGACTTTAAAAGTGTTACGATTCCAAATAGCGTAGAGTACATAAGGGATTCTGCATTTTCCGGTTGCACCGGTCTTAAAAGCGCAACCATACCAAACGGTGCAACAAGCATAGGGAGTAAGGCGTTTTACGGATGCACAGGACTTACAAGCATAACTATACCGAACAGAGTAACAAGCATAGGGAGTTATGCATTTTACGGCTGCACCGGTCTTAAAAGCGCAACCATACCGGAAGACGTAGAAAGATCGGCATTCTACGGTTGCAAAATCAAAAACCTTACTATTGCAAATGGTGCTAAAAAAGTTACAAGCGATATGATTTAT
>USAR01000223.1 GCA_900552605.1 uncultured Oscillospiraceae bacterium
GTCTAAACAGAATACCGACATCCTCCATATTTTTGTTTTGAATAAGCGAAATGATGGCATCATACTGTTCAGTAATGTTATTGTACTTGATAATCTTTGGTTTTTCAACACCCTCTTCAGTACAACGCTCTTCAAGTTCGTCACTTTCGGAATTTAGATACTGTGCAAGACGGGCTATCTTTTTGGGTAATCGATGATTGAACACAAGCTGTTCGACAGGGAACTTAGTAAAATACTGTATATCCTCCATTGAAACAGTTTGCTTATCTTTAATAAAAGTATAAAGTTGTTGAGCCGAATCACCATACAACAATAATGCTTTTTTTGCCTTAGAACGGAATAGTTCTATATCCTCTTTGGAAAAATCTTGTGCTTCATCCACAATAATATAATCATAAAAATCCGATGTTGTTTTTTCGGTAAAGCTCTGCGAGTTGAAAGTTTGAATAGATATAAAAAGATTGTCTATGCTTTCCGGTTTATAGCTGCCTACAAACATCTCCCCAAAGTTTGCATCTTTCAGTACTGCGCGAAAGGTGTACATACTTTGTTTCAGGATTTCTTCACGATGAGCTACAAACAAAAGTCGGCAAGGCTTATCCGGGTTTTGCTTGCGGAAGCGCTTGTAATCGAGCGCAGAAATTACCGTCTTTCCGGTTCCGGTGGCGGCAACAACAAGGTTTCGATGATAGCCGCGAACCTTGCGCTCTGCTTCCAGTTTATCAAGAATTTCTTGCTGATAGGAATATGGAGTGATATCCATCGTATAAACTTCGGCATTATTATTGTCAAAGTATTTTTCGGACTTTAGTGCACGTGCTAAACGCTCCTTTTGATCCTCGTTGTAATATTCAAATTCATTGGAATTCCAATAGCTTTCAAAGGTGGCTTCGATTTTGTCGATCGTTTCCGGCAGGTCCTTCTTTGTAACCTTTACGTTCCATTCAAGGCCGCTGGAAATGGCAGCATTAGAAAGATTCGATGAACCAACATACGCCGTAGTAAAACCGGTATCCCGATAGAAGACATATGTTTTAGCATGAAGTCTGGTGCGTTTGGTATCATAACTCACTTTGATTTTTGTGTTAGGAAGCTTGCGGAGTTCTTCGATTGCTTTTACATCGGTCGCTCCCATATAAGAGGTTGTAATAATGCGGAGCTCACCGCCGTTTTGTGTGAAGGCTGTAAGCTCATCCATTATTAAGCGCAGTCCGCTCCATTTAATGAAGGATACCAGCATATCAATACGGTTACAGGATATAATTTCCTTCTTGAGCTCGGTAAACATCTGCGGCTCATGGATTGCACCGGTGAATAACGAGCTTTGTGCAATAGACGTTTCGGGGCGAATAATCGCTGCCTTTTCATCGAGGGATAAAATGCTGTTCTTTTTGTCAAAGAGTGCAAGCAACTGCTCGGCCCGCTCGGCGACCGTCATTTCATCAAGTCCGTTTTCTTTAGTTTCGTGGATAATCGTAGAAATAATACGGTTTGCAAGCGCTACTTGTGAGCTCACGTCACCGCCGTTGTCAGCAACATTATCAAGGCCCTTTTCTACAACTTCAGCAATATATTTTGCCAGCACTTTGGACGCTTCAGCACTATCAATGGGCGCAGTAGTAGAAAGCTTGTCCGTAGAGGAGAGCTCTGTTTCTAATCCCTTATTGATAATTTGCTCATACAGTCCATCATGTAACATATTATAAAATATCCTTCTTTTATTTTTCAATTATCTCCACTATATCATCCATAGTGCAACCGAGGGCCGAGCATATCTTTACAAGAACCTCACTGCTGACAACGGCACCGTCTTTGCCCATCTTAGTGATGGTGGCGATGCTGATGCCGGCCTTTTCGGCGAGTTCTTTCTTTTTCATATCACGGTCGATTAAAAGCTTGAATAATTTTTTATAGCTTGCAGCCATTGTATTACACCTCATACGCAGTTACAAATTTGGCATTTTATCGTTTTTGTTATTATACCACATTTTGGTCCGAACATCAACAGCTTTCGGCATAATAATACTGCGATTTCAGTATTTATCAACTTTTTGTTGCAAGTTTTCTATTTCCTCCTTGCTTTTCCGTAATCCCCTTATCTTTGTCTACTGCGGTGCAAATTTTGACTTGAATCAGGGGTTGTTCAGAGTTATAATAACCGTATAAAAAGCAATCGCCCCTCGCGTGATAACGAGAGGCGTGTATTGCGTATTATTCTGCAGAAATCCCTGTTGACCACATAACAGACCACCTACCGTTTCGGAGCACTCGGAAACAGTGGACTGGGGAGCACCGAAGAGTGCGGTTTTCCGAGCGGAAAGGGGCGGAAAAAGTTATTTTTAGCGTAAATTGCCCTTGTAGGTTCGTTTGGGACCATCAGGCCGCAGGTTCGAACCCTGTCACTCGGACCAGTATGAGTGTTCATAACGGATTTATGTTATGGACACTCATTCTTTTATTCAATTTCATCCGGTTTGTATGTGGTGAGCAGGTTTTGTGCCTGCACACCTTTTGTCTTATGCGGATTTCACTGTGGGAATATACTCCACATCTACGCCCTTCCGGGTGTTGGCTTTGTAGTTTTCGTCATCTGATGACGGTAGTTCTAAATAACCGACAAAACAATAATAGATGACGATACGTTGAGTGTAGTTCTTTTTGCGACCTTCTTTTTCGTACACATCAATGTGGTCAATAAGTTCCCGGAGCATTGGTGCGGTTAAGGATTCCATCTCCATAAACTTTCTGACAGCTTTAAGAAAGTCATCTTGTTTTGCTCCATTTCACTGATTTTGGCAAGGCGCTCCTTGTACTCAAAAATCTTTGTTTTCAGTTCAAGACGTTCAACCTCGTATTTATGGGATAGCTCCATATACATCTCATCACTCAACTTGCCCGATACATTGTCCTCATAGGTTTTGGCGAAAAGCGAAGTGAGCATTTCATTTCGGGCGGTTGCCCGATTTAGCTCTGTTTCCAAGGTTTTCTGCTCCGTCAACATATCGGCATTGGTTTTTTCGGCGAGGAGCTTTGCAAATTCTTCCTCGTGGGATTCCAAATACTTTGCTAATCTCTTTAATTCAAGCATAACGATTTGCTCGATAGCGTCGGCACGGATATAATGGCGGGTTTCGCAATTCCCACGGATATCCTTCTTATAGTTGGAACAGCTGAAATAATGGATTTCCTTGTTGGTAGTATTTACCGACATCGCTACCAATCACGGGTTTAGTAATGCGAGTACGGCTAAGAGAGTTTGTGAAAAGGCGATAGAAAAGATTGGTTTTAAACTGTTATACTTGTTGCGGGAACAAAAAGATAATGATATAATTTAATAAAACAAAACAGATTCAA
>USAR01000224.1 GCA_900552605.1 uncultured Oscillospiraceae bacterium
GCGCCGCGGCGAGGCAACCACGGGCGGCAGGAAAAAAGCTGAAGCTTTCGGCGACGTGCAAAAAGCAGTCAACATTTGATTTTGGTAATAGATTATGTCGTATAATAAGCCGTTACGGCCGCATTATGGTTGCAGATAGCCTGTAACATTTAAAAGTTTCTCCTGTATTGCCACCGTCAGCACTTGCAAAAAATTTAAAACTGTGCTATTATTAAAACACTTGAATTAAAAGGGGGTCGCTGTGTCGTGCATTTGCAGGAATCAGGCGAGATGTATCTTGAAACAATACTTGTTCTTTCAAACAAAATGGGTAATGTACGCTCAATTGATGTTTGTGAATATATGGGCTTTTCAAAACCGAGCGTAAGCCGTGCCATCGGATTATTAAAGAAAGGCGGTTATATTGTTGTAGACGGTAACGGTCATCTGATTTTAACCGATTCGGGAAAAGAGATTGCCGACAAGATTTACGAACGCCACAATGTTTTAACCGAGTTTTTGGTACAGCTCGGTGTTCACCGCAACACCGCCGCAGAAGACGCTTGCAAAATGGAACACGATATCAGCGATGAATCCATTACTGCAATCAAGCGGTTTGTTGCAGAGCATTAAATATGTTTTGTGCCGCCCGACAGCCTTTCGGCCGTCGGGCGTTTTTTGTTTGCCGCCGAGCACAAGACTTTGACCGTTGTCGCCCTGCTGCTGACCGACATACAAATCAGAATCCTTATTAAAAGACAGAAAAAATCCCATGCCGGTGCATAGTCGGTATTAACTCGGTATTTATGGTGCTGTTTGCTCACCGGAAATTCTCTTAATTCATTCATAAGCCTCAGGCTCCCGTCACAGGTAGAAATATTTACACTGTTAATATAAAGCGCTGTGTGCACAAAGTCAAGACATATAATGCATTTATTATGGAACTTTTTTGTTTTCGTAGAATAGTATAATATGAGGTGATAAAACTGCAATGAAAACACGTGAAGAATACATTACCGAATTGCTTGCAGCATACGAAAACGGCGGTAGAACCGCCGAAATGAATCTTAAAGAAAGCAGCGTTGCAAAAACTCCGGCTGAAGACAGCGGCGAAAGCGAAACATATGTGCAAAGCGATATTTTAAAGATCCGTCGCGACGAGGCATAGCGACCTTTATTAACATCTTTGCTTCAGAAGAATATTTAGCCGCCGACACACCAACGAACTGTCGCACTTTGCGCACAGTATTAAAGCCTTAAGAGCTTTTATTCGCTCGCTTTTATGTTGCTGATGTCGGTACACCTTCCGAAGTCTAAGCTTTAACCCCCGCCGGCGACAGAGCCCGAAGCCTAAACGCAACCGTTTTTCACGGTTTTAGGCTTTGTTTAAAAAACAGCAAGCTGCAAAATTTCAGAAAAAATGAATTCCGTTTTTAAACGGTTGAAACAGCCGCCCCACACGGGCGGCTGTTTGCTCGCCGACGGCGAGCCGTTTAGGCTTCGGGCTCTGCCGCCGGCGGGGGTTAGAACAGCAATTTTCGGCAACGTATCTGCAAAAAAACAACAATCGAACTCATACCCTGCCGTTACTGCGGCGCAAAAATGCGCTGCAAACGGCGGCAAGCAAACAAACCGCCGGTGTAAGCCATATAAGCACCTCTTTAACCGCGTCACAAAAATTAAAGCAGCAAAACAGCGCCGCCGCAATCGGCACAAGCGTTTTTAAAGGTTTTTCAAAATGCGGAATTATGTGCTTTGCCGTGTTTGCAATAACCGAGAGTATGACCGCCGCCTTGCAAAGCGCACAAAAAAGATACAGCGCATAGTTAAGCCCCTCCAAGCGATTAAAGCCCGTGCCGAATGACACCATTGAAGAAGCCTCCAAAAAAGGATATAAAACACGGTCTTTAACAGCTGCCCCGAGGCTTGCGATACTTACAAAAAAGCACACCGCAAACATAATTATTGCCGCCGCAATTCCCGGCAGCCAGTGCTTTTTAAAAGCGGCGGCGCTGTCGTTTTCAAAAAAGAAGGACAGAATAATTCCCTCTCCGAAATTCTCCGTTGCATAAAGCAGCATTTTAAAATAATTGCCTCCGCTTTTAGGATAGCTTAAAATGTACCTCGGGTGCAGGTTGTTAACAGAGAAAAGCAATATTACTGCCATGCTTACCGCTAAAACAAAAAACGCAACGATGGAAAGGCGGTAAACAACGCTTTTTTTTGAATACCCCGCCACGACCGCAGCAACAATAAATGCCGCACCGAGTATAACTGCCGATGTGTTTGGCAGCCTTACCGAATCAATATATCTTACATACTGAAAACAGCAAACCGAAAGGCACAAAACGCAATATATTAAAAAAGCCGAAAGAAACATATTTAGCAGCAGCTTGCCTTTTTCGTTGCCGTTGTTTTGTTTTCCGTCACCCTGCAGTGCGGAAAAAAGCTCGTTTTTTAAGTTGTAAAGCCGCGCGAAACAGAATCCGTAAAGCAGGGCAAATGCCGCCGAAAAAAGCAATATAAGCTTTGGGAAAACTGCGCCGCGATACAAAGGAAACTCAAGCGACGCATTGCCGAAGCAAAACACCGCAACCAAGCAAATTCTGTGAAAACCGAGGTTTTTTGTTTTGGTTATCATTGCGCGCCGCTCCTTATATATACTTTAATATTACTGTCGCAGTCTATTGCCGACGGCAGCTCTTTTTGCACTTCGCTAAGCTCTGCCGAAATTCGGCTTTCATATCCTTTTATGCTTTTTTGCGAAAGTCTTTCTCTTACGTAAATATAGATTTTGCAACCGCTTTTCCTGACATTCAAAACGCCCAACGCCTCATTGTCAACGGTCAGCTCGCCATGGTGAAAATCTCCGTTTGCAAGCCTTATAAGCTGCGATTGAGCAAGTGACGCGGTATATAGGCTGCGGCGGTTTTTATAATATCTTATCCCCCTGAAAAAAACCTCGCCCTCCTTGTCGTCGTTTGTTCCAAGCAGCGGCAGCGGCACTAAATAAGGACTTTCGGCGGCAAAATTAACTGCGTCGACAATTGTGCATCCGGCGCCTGAGGAAGGCAGGTCGCGATTTTTTAAAAACATTGCCGAAATGCTGTATCCCAAAAGGTTATCACCGACATCGGTTTTTAAAATCTCCTCGGCGCTTTTTGCCGCGGCAAGCTGCACGTTGCCCGTAAGATCCTGTTCCGAAAAGCAAAAGACAAGCACATCTTCAAAGTCATCGGGACAAACCGTGTCGCCGAGCAAAATCACCGCGCAGTGGCTAAGCGTTATTCTTTTTGAAATTCCGTTTTTAAGTGACGAAAATGCCTTGCGCATATTGCCGCCCTTTCCGCACAAAACCTCTCTTTCATGTCCGT
>USAR01000225.1 GCA_900552605.1 uncultured Oscillospiraceae bacterium
GCTTTCAGATATAAATGCTGCAATTGCGCTCGGGTGTTTTTCATATTTAATAATAATGTCCGGCGGCATTGCAGGCAACCGTTTAAAAGGTATCGGCTTAACTCTTAAGGATTTTTCGCTGCCGATATCAATGAGCTTCAGGCTTTTCGGCGCACTGCTCAGCGGCTTGCTCGTAACCGAGCTTGTGTATTATTACATAAATTTAAGCTTTGTTCTGCCGGTTGCGGTTGGCGTTATGTTTACACTGCTGCACGCACTTATTCAAACCTACGTTTTAACAATGCTTACAGCGCTGTTTTATGGTGAGGTCTCGGCGCCGCAGCCAAAGCGAACAAAAGTTAAAAAAGCCAACAAGGCTTAATTCTGCATTTTAAATAAGGGCAACGATGTCCTTGGTAATTCGGGAGGAATTGATTATGAAAAAGGTATTAAAACAGACACTGGTTCTCGGAATTCTGGCGCTTCTTATATGCGTATTTTCTTCGTTTGCCGCATTTGCTGCGTCAAACGATAACACAGCGTCAACCGACAGCACTGTGACAGTTACCGCAACAAGTGAAAAAACAGAAGCTTCGGCAGAAGCCGATTCAACCGGCAGCAAGGCGGTTGCAGCGGCAATTTGTGTCGGTCTTGCGGCAGCGGCAGGCGCAGTGGGAATGGGTCTTGCGATTGCAAAATCGGCAGAGGGCATTTCCCGTCAGCCCGAGGCTGAAGGAAAAATCCGCACAAGCTTAATGCTTGGTCTTGTGTTTATTGAAACCGCCATTATCTATGCGTTAATTATTGCAATTCTTATTATATTCGTTCTGTAAGGGGGAGGAAATATGGGCGTCCCTTTGAATATAGATTGGCAGCAAATCCTGCTTCATTTATTCAACTTTATTATACTTGCATTCGGTCTTTATCTGCTGCTTTATAAGCCTGTAAAAGCATTTATGGGAAAGCGTACCGAGCACTATAAGGCTATGGACGAGGAAGCGGAAAAGCACCTGCAAAACGCAAAGCAGACCGAGGCAGAGTATAACGAACGCTTGCAAAAGGCAGAGGAAAAGGCAGATGAAATTAAAAGCGAGGCACTTAAAAAAGCCGATGATATTGCAAAAGCAAGGGTAAACGAAGCTGAACTGCAAAAGCAACAGATCATCGCCGACGCAAAGAAAGCAGCTTTGTCGGAAAAAAGCAAAATGCTTAATGAAGCAAACGGCGAGATCGAGAAAATGGTGCAGCAGGCAATCGATAAGCTTACCGTTAAGGCGGACAGCGACCCGTTTGACGACTTTTTGAACACAGTCAGCAAGGAGTGAGAGTAAATGAACGACCGCGAAATCAGAAAAGTTGAAGTTCAGGCATATGTTTACTCCCGCAAAGAGCCGACAGAACAACAAAAGCAAAAGCTGCAAGCTTTTCTTGAAAACAAATATAAGAAGAATGTAAACCTTTCCTGGAAAGAAGACAAGGGCGCAGGCAACGGCTTCAGAATTGAAGTTGGCACTTCAGTTTACAAATGGAATCTCGATGAGATATACGATTGGAGCACCGAGGGCAGAGGCCGCGCTCTAAAAGAAGAAATATCCAAAGCGGTTAAAAACGCGGAAAACGTTATACCGCTTATTAAGGATACCATCAACTCTTGGCAGCCGCAGCCGTTTGCGGATGAAGTCGGCACGGTGCTTACCGTCGGCGACGGAATCGCCACAGTCAGCGGTCTTGCGGGTGCGGAATACGGCGAAATTCTGCTTTTTGAAAACGGCGTTAAGGGAATGATCCTCGACCTTAAGGAAACCGAAATAGGCTGTGTTATTTTCGGTGACGACAGCGAGATTGTTGAGGGCAGCAACGTGCGCCGCAGCAAAAAGGTTGCAGGTGTGCCGGTGGGCGACGAGCTTTTGGGCAGAGTTATCGACGCAATGGGCAACCCCATCGACGGACTCGGCGCAATAAACGCGGAAAGCTATTATCCCATTGAAAATCCGGCACCGGGAATTATTGACCGTCAGCCCGTTAACAAGCCGATGGAAACCGGCATTTTGGCAATCGATTCAATGTTCCCAATAGGTCGCGGTCAGCGTGAGCTTATTATCGGGGACCGCCAAACCGGCAAAACCGCCATTGCGCTTGACACAATTTTAAACCAAAAGGGCAAAAATGTTGTTTGTATTTATGTTGCCATCGGTCAAAAGGTTTCATCGGTTGCACAGCTGGCGGAAGTGCTTCGCAAAAACGGAGCAATGGAATATTCGGTTATTGTAAACGCTTCTGCCGGCGACGCCGCAACACTTCAATATATTGCGCCGTATGCCGGCTGCGCTGTCGGTGAATATTTTATGAACAAGGGTCGCGATGTACTTATCGTTTACGACGACCTTTCAAAACACGCAATTGCATACAGAACCATAAGCTTGCTGCTTGAGCGCTCACCGGGACGTGAAGCGTACCCGGGCGATGTGTTTTATCTGCACTCACGTCTGCTTGAGCGCTCGGCACACCTTTCAGATGCTCTCGGCGGCGGCAGTATGACGGCATTGCCGATAGTTGAAACGCAGGCGGGCGACGTTTCGGCATATATCCCGACAAATATAATTTCCATTACCGACGGACAGATATTCCTTGAAAGCGACCTGTTTTTCTCGGGTCAGCGTCCTGCCGTGAACGTCGGTCTTTCTGTTTCCCGTGTTGGCGGTGCCGCACAGACAAAAGCAATGAAAAAGGCAACGGGCGCCATAAGGCTCGACCTTGCGCAATACCGCGAAATGGAAGTATTTATGCAGTTTTCAAGCGACCTTGACGAAGCAACCAAACGTCAGCTGCAATACGGCAGCGGTCTTATGCAGCTGCTTAAACAAAAGCAATATCACCCCTACTCTCAACACGAGCAGGTAATTTTGCTTACAGCGGCGCTGGGTCACGTTTTTGAAAACGTTGCGAAAAACAAAGTGTGCGATACAGCGGCAAAATTGCTGCAATATGTTAAATCGGCACTGCCGGATGTATGTACTTCCATCGATTCAGCCGGCACTTTAACCGACGACGATAAGGAAAGCATACTCTCGGCAGCACAGCGTTTTTTAATCAGTGAAAAGGCTGCTGATGAATAAATTTAAACCAAGGCGGTGAGAACTCGGTATGGCAAACACAAAAGAGATTAAAGACCGCATTAAAAGTGTGCGCGACACGCAAAAAATAACAAACGCTATGTACCTTATCGCCTCTACAAAAATGCGAAAAGCCAAAGACGACCTTGATAAAACAAGACCGTATTTTCACGAGCTGCAAAGCGAGATAAAACGAATATTTCGCTTGGGGCACGGTGTTAAAAGCAAGTATTTTTACCCCGACGACGATATGG
>USAR01000226.1 GCA_900552605.1 uncultured Oscillospiraceae bacterium
TCCCGGAATAGACGATTATGCTAAAAAGCTTGAGGCCACAAGGGGTAGGGTGGGGCTTTCGACGATCGTGCTTATTGCCGCATTCTCTGTGGTTTGCATTATCCACTTTAAGAAAAACAAGTGGAAGCACAGAGCAGTAAGATTTTTTATTCACAGTGTTTCAGCTGCAGGTCTTGTGCTTTTTGCGGCACCGCTTGCAATTTTTGCAACAAAATCCACTTCGGCTTTTACGTTTTCTAATAATGAGCTTTTTTCTTCGTTTATTTCCGAATACATAAACGGCATTTTGGGATATATGATAATAATAGGTCTTGTGTTTGTTGTTACTGCAATATTGCTTGTTGCGTTTGTTTATTCTAAAATGTATAAGGAAATCAATGAGTAGTAATGAAGATTCAAAAAACACCGCTGCTTTAAGGAACAACCTTAAAGCAACGGTGTTTTTTATAGTTTTTTTCACGATTTATAATAAAGCTCATAAAGGTAAATTATTCGATAACCGTGAGCCTTGCACGAAAGCACAAGCCGTCTGAATCCGATATCTCCACTTTGTGCGTTCCGCTTTCAACCGCCTCTGTAACGCGCCATTTCCAGGAAACATATCCGTTTTTGTCTGCCGTTTTTTCTTTTAGGGCTTGCGAACGACTTTTACCGTGTTGATAAAGCACAGCAATGTTGTACCTTGCAAACGGCTTTGCTTTAATTGTGAAAGTGGCTTTATCACCGATCTTTACCGTGTCGGTATACCAAACAATATCGACATCGGAAAATTCAATTTCGCTTTGCCTGTAAACCGAAACCGTGTCGGCGGCGCCTGTCGGCATATCACCGAAAACATCCTTTTTACAGCCGCAAAGCAACAGAAAGCTTGCAAGGATTAAACACGCTGCCGGGAGCCTTAATATTGAAAACGGTAAACGTTGCATTTAAGGGGTATTTCCTTTCTTGCGGCTGTCGGTTGTGACGGGTTTTGATTTTGTCAGCTCTATCACTGTTGTGCGATACTGCTTTGGAGTGAATCCGGTTTGGGATTTAAAAACATTTATAAAATGGCTTTTTGAATCGTAACCCACGCGAAAAGCGACTTCGGCAATATCACAGTCATCACAGCTTAAAAGGCGTTTTGATTCCTCTATTCTTCTAAGCGTAACATAACGTTTAAAGCCTATTCCCATAGCCCTTTTAAAAATATTTGAAAAGTACGTATAGCTGTATCCGAATTGCTTTGCAAACTCGCTGCCATGCGGCGCAGTTATCGGATTATTTAAAACACTTAATGCGGTTTTTACAACGGCGTCGGGGCAACAGGCTTTTGACGGAAAGTGTGTTTTTGCGTCAAGATCTTCAAGCAGTAAATGCCAAAGCTCGTTACAAAGTGTTTGCCCTTTAAACAGGCTTAGCAGGTTTTTGTTTTCTGCAGCAATTAAAAGCTTTGTGTATGTTTCCTTAAGGCTTCTTCCGCTTTTTGTGTGCTGACCATAGTATCTGAAATCCGATCTATGGCTCAAAGCTGTCGGCAAAAAGCAAGTGAGCAAAAATTGCGTATCAGTATCATTTGCAGCAAAGTCGACAGGCAATTCAATACAGTAAAATGAACCGGTGCCTGTGGTTTGTTTAAAAGCATAGCTTTCAAACGGCGCAATAAACACTGCGTCGTCCGGTTCTAAATAAACGGTACTGTTACCTGCAAAAACCTTTGCTTTTGCGTTGTTTGCGCACAAAAACAAAGCCCTTGTGCTGTAGCCTGCAAAGCCAAAGCCGTCGCAGCGCTCGGGTTTTTCGGCGCAAAGCTTTGCCACGGCAAAACCGCGCCCATTATTCATTAACACTCTCTTCAATGGTTATCACCAAATGTATTATAACACATAGGTTGACGAGAGTCAAACCCCGCGGCGGTTCAATTAAAGTCAGTTCCCGTTATGTGAATTGTTCCACAGGTCAAAATTTTGTGTAAACCGAGCATAAAAATTAGCCTTTATTTACAAAAATGCCGATTGTATAATATAAGTGACCAATAGTGCATTGGTATACTGTAATAATTCAGAAGGAGCGAGAAAAAATGAAAAAATCAATCTTTAAAAGGGTATCGACGCTTGTTTTAAGCATTGCTCTCGGTGCTTGCACACTTTTTGTGCCGGGCATTGCCAATGCCGAAACAAACGTTACGGTGAGCACCTCAAGCTTTGTGAAGAGCACCGATCAAAACCCCGATGTAGTTACTGAGGATAACCTTATTCTCGGAAAAAAACCGTTGGAAAAGGCATTATTCAAAAACGGTACAAGAACAGTGTATACCGTCATTTGGAACACTCTTGACGCCACATTGACCGACGGCGTTACGAACGGCGAAGGTTATTATAACCCAATTCAGCCGTATGAGCTTGGCACCGACGGTAAAGCAGACCTTACAAAACCTTTGAACTCTGCACCGTATAACGACAGTGATTTGGTTTACTATGCCGATATCGCATACGATTTATCTGGTATATCTGCGATTAATCGTATTGTGGCATACGGTCATCATTCAATGCCGACAGCTGTTTACAAAATCTATCTTTCCGAAGAAAAGGATAAGCTTTTCAACGAAGAATCGCTTGTATATACATATGTCAACGACGACTTTTCCACAAAGCAGGAATTTACTTTTGCAAATGCGGTAAACGCAAGATATTTCGGATTCCGCGTTGTTGAAACTCACACATCGAAGAATACGGCAAACCCCGGCTTCCGTTTCTCGGAACTTGCGGTTTACGGCGTATCGCCCAATGTTAATGTTGTTACTTCAAACTACTCTCTGAGCACAAGTGAAAACGCCGATGTTTGCACAGACAATAACCTTTTGTACGGTAAAGTTTCTGTTGAGCGTGCAATTTATGATAACGGCACAAGAACCGTTGCAGCAGATAACGACACCTGGAACGGTACAAAAACAGCATTTACAAACGGCATTACAAACCAAGAGGGTTTCTTTCCTGAAATAAAGCCGTATGAGAAAAACGCAGATAATACAGTTAACCTTACAAAGCCTTTGAACGCTGCGCCGTATAACGACAGAGAGCTTAAATATTATGCAGATTTTACATATGATCTGTCGGCAGTAAGCAATATTGAAAAAATTGCAGCATACGGTCACACCACTTATCCCACTGCAGTTTATAAGCTTTATCTTTCGGAAAATAAAGATACGCTTTATAATGAAGAATCACTGATTTACACCTATGTTAACGACGACTTTTCATCTAAGCAGGAGTTTACACTTAAGAATGCTGTAACGGCACGTTATTTCGGATTCCGTGTTGTGCAGACTCATACTTCAAAGAATACCGCAAACCCCGGCTT
>USAR01000227.1 GCA_900552605.1 uncultured Oscillospiraceae bacterium
TGTGCCAACCTCTTCCAAAGTATGACATCTGCCGTCCTGCAAGCCAAAGCGCAAGCGAATAACTTGCTCTTCTCTCGGCAGCAATGTTTTAAGAACTGCGTCTATATCCTCATTTGTAATAGATTTAAGTGCAGCCTCGTCCGGAGCCAACGCTTCTTCATCGCGAATAAAGTCCATAAGTCGGCTGTCCTCCTCGGGCCCGATCGGCGTTTCCATTGAAACAGGCTCTTGGGCAACACGCATAATTTCGCGAACACGCTCAACGGGCAGTTCCATTTTTTCCGCAATCATTTCTTCTGTCGGCTCTTTGCCGTTTTCGTGCAGCAGCTGACTTTGCACCTTTTTAAGACGATTGATAGTTTCAACCATATGCACGGGTATGCGAATGGTGCGAGCCTGATCGGCAATAGCTCTGGTTATTGCCTGACGTATCCACCAAGTGGCATAGGTTGAAAATTTAAAGCCTTTTGAGTGGTCAAACTTTTCAACCGCTTTAATAAGTCCAACATTGCCTTCTTGAATGAGGTCGAGAAAGTGCATTCCCCTGCCGACATATCTCTTTGCAATACTTACAACAAGACGCAGGTTTGCTTCTGTCAAACGTTTTTTTGCAAACTCGTTACCGTCGCTTATAAGCACTGCAAGCTCAACCTCTTCATCGGTTGAAAGCAGCGGAACACGGCCGATCTCTTTAAGATACACCTTAACAGGGTCGTCAAGTGATATCGCGTCGCCTGTATCCCGAGTGTCGGCTTCAAGCTCCTCAAGCTTTAGGTCCTCATCGGTAGGTTCGTCGTAATCGATATCCAAAAGCGGAGTTTCCTCGCCAAGTGCGTCGAGGTCCTTTGATATGCCTTCAAGCTCTTCCTCTTCAAGCTCCTTGGCAGTGGGCTCCTCGATGTTATCAAGGCGATTGTCGATCATTTCTTCGGTTTTGTTTTCCATTGTGTATACCTCACTTTTTCTTTTCGGCAATGTTTTTTATCCTTTTAGCCCATTCTTCGTCGGATATTTCCGAAAAATCGGCGTTGGTGTTTTCTTTTTCATAAAGCAGGACGTCAATGCAGTCCTCAAGCTCGCGTTTGGCATTCTCACCTTTAACGGCACGGTTTTGATAGCTTGCAACCCTTCCGCACTCTGCAGGGGTAAAATCACCTGACAACATTGATGCGTCAAAGCTGTGACCGCCATTTACAACCTCTGAAAGCCGCTCAAAAACCCTTGCGTTAAAGTCTGTTACAAAGTCCTCTTTTTTAAGCTTTTTCTCAGCGTTCTTTAATAGATCGGGGTTATAAATAAGAATTGAAAGAATTTCCTCTTCGGCCTTTGCAGCTCGCGGATTCTTAACGCTCTCCGAATTTACGTCGCCACTTTTAATTTTCGGCAGCAGCATATCGTTAAGCTTTTTTCTGCCGGCATCTCGCCGCACACGCTTTGCTTTGCTTTTTATCTGTGCCAAAATTGCGGTTTTTGAAACCGAAAACCTTTCAGCCAGCTTGCCGGCATAAAGGTCAACCGCAATGCTGTCGTTAATATGCGCTAAAACATCGGCGCATTTTTTAAGGTATTCAAGCTTGCCTCCGTCACTTGTGATGTCAATTCCGTTTGCTGCTTCAAGCAACTTATACTCCGTGCTGTTAACGGAAGCCTCCAATAAATTGCGAAAGGCATTTGCGGCATTGGCGCCGTGTTTCTTAACAAATTCGTCAGGGTCTTTGCCGTCCGGTATTCTTATAACTCTCACGGGCAATCCCGATTTTGAAAGAATACCGAGCGCACGCTCCGTTGCACGCTGCCCTGCCGCGTCGGCATCAAGTGTCAATACAATTTCGGAAGTGTATCTTGCAAGCAGTGTTGCGTGCTCCTCTGTAAAGGCAGTTCCGAGAGCCGCCACGGTATTTGTAATACCCGCTTGGTGCAGCGCGATAACGTCCATATAGCCCTCTGCCAATATTATTCTGCGCTGACAGCTTGATTTTGCAAAATTGAGAGCATATAAATTCTGGCTTTTTTTGAAAACAGGCGTATCGGAAGTATTTATGTATTTTGCCCCTTTTTTATCCTCTCCCGGCATTGCTCTGCCGCCGAACGCAATAACGTTGCCACGAAGGTCGATTATAGGAAACATAGCGCGAGAACGGAATCTGTCATAATATCCGCCGTTTTTGCCGTGCATTACAACGTTTGCCTGCAGCATTTCGTCTTCTCTGAATCCTTTTTGTCTTAGATGCTTCAGCAATGTATCCCAACCGTCGGGTGATGCGCCCAAGCCAAAATGGCGAATTGTATTCATTGTAAGTCCGCGCGAAAGGAAGTAATCAAGAATCGGCTTGCCTTTTTCACTCAGCAAATAATTGTGGAAAAAGCGTGCGGTTTCGCGGTTTATTTCAAGTATTCTTTTTTTTAGTTTTGCAAAGCTGTCATCGTAATTGCCTGTCGGCAGCTGCATACCGCTGCGGTCGGCAAGCATCTTTACCGCTTCGTAAAAATCAAGATTTTCGATTTGTCGCAAAAATGTTATCGGGCCGCCACCTGCGCCGCAACCGAAGCAATAGTAAGAATTGGTGTCTGTAAAAACCGTAAACGAGCCGGTTTTTTCGTTATGAAACGGGCAAAGTCCAACCATTCTGTTGCCTCGAGATCTCAGCTGAACGTAACCTGAAACAAGGTCGGCGATATCCACCCTTTGGTTAAGCTCCGATAAAAAATCGTCGGAAATACGAAACGCCAAGCAAACGCACCCCCTTTTTTGTGTTTTAGTAATTTTAAATGTAATTATTTTTCAAACTGAAAATTTTATATGTGCCAGGAGCGCGGTATATACACATTTTCAAAAAACTGCACGGCAAAAGTGTCTGTCATTCCTGCTATGTAATCCACTGCCGCTCTTTCAATTCCTTCCTCTTCCATAACGACGGCATACTCGTTTTTAAGCACAGTCGGGTGATTTAAAACATAGCTGTAAAGCCCCTCGATAATTCCCTGCACCTTGTTTTCTTCCGATTTTGCTTTAGGATTAAGGTAAACCGCGTCGAAAAGATATTTGTGAAGCTTATCAAAATACGGCTTGTCTCCCTCAATCATTGCGATGTTTTCGGTACTCCCTTTTATAATGGAAAGCACCATTGAGTTTATCCTCTCGCCTTTGCTGAAACCAAACCTTTCGCAAACATCACGGGGCAGGTCGTTTTCTGTTATAATACCGCCTCTGACAGCGTCGTCAATATCGTGATTGATATAGGCAACCTGGTCGCAAATGCGCACCACTCTGCCTTCATATGTATCGGCTTCCGTTCCTTTTGTGTGGCACAAAATTCCGTTAAGCGTCTG
>USAR01000228.1 GCA_900552605.1 uncultured Oscillospiraceae bacterium
TTAATTTATTATCCTGTTTTAAATGAGCTTTCTGCCCATTATAACACCCATTACAGAAGCCATCATAAGTCCTCTCGTCCAACCGCTTGAATCACCCAGACAATGAAGTCCCTCAATGCTTGTGTTAAATTCTTTATCCATCTTAATACGGTTGCTGTAAAACTTAAGCTCAGGTGAATAAAGCAGTGTTTCGGTTGAGGCAAAGCCGGGCACAACATGGTCCAGCGCTTGAATAAAGTTGATAATATTCATCATAGCTCTGTAAGGAATACCTGCGGTAATATCGCCTGCAACCGCATCTGGAAGAGTCGGTTTTAAGTTGGATTGCGCAAGCTCTTTAGGCCATGTGCGCTTACCGTCCAAAATATCGCCGAAACGCTGAACAAGGATATGACCGGCGCCTAGCATATTGCAAAGCTCGCCCACCTTTTGAGCATATGCAATCGGCTGATTAAACGGTACATTGAAGTTGTGAGAAACAAGAATGGCAAGGTTTGTGTTATCCGATTTAAGCTCTTTATAAGAATGACCGTTAACAACAGCCAAGTCATTATCGTAATTCTCTTGGCTTACAAATCCACCTGGATTTTGGCAGAAAGTGCGCACCTTATTTTTAAACGGTTGAGGATAACCGATGAGCTTTGATTCATAAAGGACTTCGTTGACAGTTTCCATAATCTCATTGCGAACTTCAACACGCACGCCGATATCAACAGTTCCCGGCTCGTGTGCAATATCATGTTCGCCGCAAAGATTTTCAAGCCATTCTGCTCCGCGTCTGCCTGTTGCAATAACGGTGTGGTCGGCTTCAATAGAGATATTATCCTTACCGTTTGTAAAATAAGCGCCGTGGCATTTGCTGTCTTTTAAAATCAGATTGTTGCACTCATAACCGAACATCAGCTTAACACCGTTTTTAATAAGGTATTGCTCAATTGCATAGTATATATCCTGCGCCTTTTCGGTGCCGAGGTGACGAATGGGACAATCAACAAGCTTAAGACCTGCCTGAATCGCACGTTTTCTTATTTTCTTAACCTCTTCGGGATTGCTAATTCCCTCGATATGTTCATCTGCGCCGAATTCCAAATAAATTTTATCTGTATATTCAATCATTTCTTGCGCAAACTCATCGCCGATAATTTTCGGAAGATCGCCGCCGACATCAGAGCTCAGCGAAAGCTTACCGTCTGAAAATGCGCCGGCACCGGAAAAGCCGGTTGTAATATGGCAGGATGGTTTGCAGTTAACACAGACCTTTGTTTGACTTTTCGGACATCTGCGTTTCTCAATAGCAACACCTTTTTCAACGATGATAATATCTTTTTTGCTACCCTTTCTCAGCATTTCAATCGCCGTAAATATTCCGGCAGGGCCGGCACCAACAATTAAAACATCAGTTTTCATAATAATAGTTCCTTTCTCAACAAAACTCCGACCGGCAAGATAATTTAGTTGCCGCGTCAATAGTCCGAACACAGCAAAGCTCAGGCTGAAAAACCAGCCTGAGGCGCACTTTGCTGTATTATATTACTTTCTAACCAATCCTCATTACAGAAAAATTATCTGTCCTCACGGAAATACGCAAGACCCAAGCTTTGCGGCGGTTGATTCTCGCGGCGTTTGCGCATACTGGTAATAACCAAAACGATTATTGTAACAATGTACGGCAGCATTTTGAAAATTTCCTGAATACTTACACCGAGGCTTTGAATGTAGTTATGAATAATGAACAGTCCGCCGAAGAGTATTGAGCCCAAAATACTTACGTTGGGCTTCCAAACAGTGAAGATAACCAAGGCAATTGCAAGCCAACCGCGGTCGCCGAAAGCATCGTTAGACCAAACACCGTTTGCGTAATCCATAACGTAATAGAGTCCTCCGAAGCCGGCGATAACACTGCCGATGCAGGTTGAAAAGTACTTATATTTCTCAACATTGATACCGGCCGCATCCGCAGTAGCAGGACTTTCACCTACTGCACGAAGGTTAAGACCGACTCTTGTTTTGTTTAAAACATATGCTGCAATAAGTGCTATTATAATTGCGGCATATGCCAAAAAGCTGTATGAAAAGAATATTTTGCCGAACCAACCGAGCTTATCCGCAAAAGGAAATGTTGTGCGAAAGCAGTTGCTTGTTGCCGTGAGTGTGATTGACGGCATATCACTTTTGGTAAGCTTTATTAGTGAACCGCCGAAAAAGTTGCCGAAGCCTACACCGAATGTGGTAAGTGCCAAGCCTGTGACGTTTTGGTTTGCTCTTAATGTAACCGTTAAGAAAGAATAGATAAGTCCCATTATAAGAGCACCGAAAACTGATGCTAAAAGAGGTATCATAATTGCAAGAAACGGATTTATAGCATCCGGTGATGTCAGTGTTCTTTCATAAAGGAAAGCGCCTATAACGCCGCTGATACCGCCGACATACATAACGCCGGGGATACCAAGGTTAAGGTTACCTGTTTTTTCGGTGATAATTTCACCGGTTGAACCAAAGAGAAGCGGAATACCTTGCATAACTGCGCGCTGAATAAATGCTGCTATCATTTTTTTGCTCCCTCCTCTTTCTTTGCGTTTCGGAAGTTGATTTTATAGTTTATGAAGAACTCGCTGCCTATTATAAAGAAGATAATAATACCGGTTATTATCTCGGAAAAAGAGTCGTTAAGATTAAACTGTGTTGAAATCTCAATTGCGCCCTTTTGCAGGAATACAATAAGGAATGATGTAACAATCATATAAATCGGGTTAAACTTTGCAAGCCAAGAAACCATAATCGCTGTAAATCCGCGTCCTGCCGCAGTATCACGGGTTATTGTGTGGTCTGTTCCGCTTACAAGCAGCAGTCCTGCAATACCGCATATCGCACCGGAGATGATCATTGTTCTGATAATAACCTTTTTAACATTGATGCCAACATATCTTGCGGTGTTTTCGCTTTCACCAACAACCGAGATCTCATAACCTTGCTTGCTGTATTTCAAATATACATACATAGCAGCTGTTAAAATCAGCACAATTATAATGTTGAGCAAATAGTCATGACCGCCTATTGCCGGCAGCCAACCTGCCATTGTTTTGCCGTTAATAACACCTATCTGACCGGAGCCCTCAGGTACAGACCATTCATATGAAAAATACGAAACAAGCTGTATTGCTATGTAGTTCATCATAAGTGTGAACAGAGTTTCGTTTGTGCCCCACTTTGCCTTAAAAATTGCAGGAATAAGCGCCCAAACGGCAGATGCGGCAATGCTGGATATAATCATAGCAACAAAGAGCAACGGTACCGGCAGCTTATCGCCAAGCAATATCATACA
>USAR01000229.1 GCA_900552605.1 uncultured Oscillospiraceae bacterium
CCGAATAATACTCAAAATTTCTGCCGCAAAGCGGATTGCGGTGCAGGTTCATTCCGGGAGCTAACCAACCATTTAATCCACAAGTCTTCATATCGTGGCTTACAGCCCTGCCAAACTCCTCTAAAAGCTCTTCGTCCCAGCTGTTTGCAAGCGTTGTTGCAGTCGGAAAAGCTGTCATTGCAAGAGAAAGCTCGGTATCGCGAGGGATATCGCCGTGATTGTCGATAAATCCGCCGAGACGTATTCCCGCAGGACCATCGGCATTAACGCAAGCAGGTATACCGTATCTTTCGTCCGACCATATTTCGCCTGCCGCTCCCTCAATTTTCCTTGCCATTGTGCCCACGTGCAGCTCTGTGGGCAAGCTGTGGCTTGTTACTCCGTTTAAAATATTGCTAAGCTCCGGCAAGCTTAACTGCGCAACAAATTGCTCAATTGTAATTTCACCGTTTTTAACCTCTTTAAGCGTATGAAGCTTATCGTCCTTTTTAGAAAATTCCTCAGGTGTCTTGCTGTAAAACACAGTATCTGTTTTTATTTCACACGCGCAAAGCGGCAGCTTTTTGCAGCTTTGCTTTTCATCTTCTTCACCAAAATATGTAAAAGGCTTTTTGCCATTCGGCTCAATTAAAGAAAGCGGAGATTTAAGCTGCAATTTGTTTGAAACCTTTTTGCATACGGCGGTTTCGTCAAGCTGTACAGCAGCCGCAATGTGAGTGTTTCTTGAGGAATCACCTACTCTTATATAGTAACTGCCCTTTTCAAGTAAAAACTCCGCAGTTTCCTCGCAGTATGCTGCAAGGCTTTTAAGGTCGAAAACTATTTTCAATCGCTCGGTTTCGCCGGGATCTAAAAGCTTTGTTTTTTTGAAAGCCGCAAGCTGCTGATAAGCCTTTTGAAGCTTAACACTCGGCTCGCTTACATATATCTGCACAACCTCTTTACCTGCGGTGTCACCTGTGTTTTTAACCTTGGCGGTAACGGTCACTTCCGTGCCGTTTACTGCGACATCGGCAACCGTTATATCAAATGTTGTGTATGAAAGACCGAAGCCGAAAGGAAAAATCGGGTCGATTCCGAATGTATCAAAATACCTGTAACCGACGTAAATTCCCTCATTATACGGTATGGCAAGCGTCTCAAAGCCCTCGTGCGTCGGGTAGCTTTCAAGCTCGCCCCAAGTATCGGTAAGCTTGCCGGATGGGTTTACAGCTCCTGTCAAAACCCGGCTGACGGCATTTCCCATTTGCTCACCGCCCATTGCAGTATACAGCACAGCGTCAATTTCAAAATCCTTTAAAAAGCTTATATCCATATTGCCGCAATAGTTTAGCAGCAGCACGGTTTTTTGGAAATTTTCAGTTACCGATTTAAGCAAAGCAAGCTCATTTTCGGTTAAATAATATCCGCCGCTTTCTTTTGGAATATCAAACCATTCGCCTGAGCTTCTTCCCAAAGATACAACCGCGGTTTTGTTGCGCTTTGCGGCATTTTCCACAAGCTGAATACTCGGTACAGGCTCTGTAAAACTGTTTATCCACTCTCGGTTTACACGATTCCAATATTTAAGCTCTGTTTCATAACGCTCTGCATTAAAGCTTTTGTAAAACTCCGCAACATCGTCGTCAACAGTCACTCCGTCGCTTAAAAGTGCGTCGTACGGCTGCACGGGTTCTCTTCCCATTACATCGCCCGAGCCTGCGCCGCCCTTAAAGCAAAAATACATAGTCCTGCCGAAAGCGGCAATGCTCTCTTCTTTTTTAAGCGGCAACGCACCGCCGTTTTTGAGCAGCACCATTCCGTTTTCTGCCAATACCCCAGCGATTTCCTTTTGACTTTTCATAATAACCTCACCCATTGGTCGAAACACTGCTTGAAGCTGAAAGCAGGTCATTTTTATCCATATTTGTGTATTCTTTAAAGTTCGGATACTTTATGCTGATCTTTTTACCTATATCGCTGACCTTTACAGTCTGTGCGGCACTAACCGAAAGTGAACCCTCTTTAAACTTTATATCCGCTTTAATACTCATCTCGGTTTTATAATACTCGCCGTTTTTATTAACGTAGGTTTTGCCACTGAAGCTTTTAACGTTAATTTCAGCAGTGCCGAAATCGCCGCCGAATTCCGAATACGGTCCAAACAGCGCTGAAAAGAAGTTCTTCCCTGCTTCGCTTTCGGTGTTAACATCGAAACTGTAAATCGTGTCGTCGCCGTTTTTTTGCTGTTTTATATTCTTCATCATACCCGGCGAATAAATATCGGCAGGTGTTGTTGAGGCGGAGACGAAAATGCCGGAATAGAATTCCGAAAAGCTCATTGTGCTGTAAATCTTGTGGGAATACATATCGCTGCGGTTGTAATACGTTCCGTCGGTGTAATACATACCGCTGACAGATGTGCTCTTTTTGCCGTTTGCCGTAGTGTAATCGGTTGTGGATTGCTGGTAGACCTGTTCATTAGAAAGTGAATATTTGCGATTATATGTCCTTTTGTATCCCTGGCTCTGCTTGTCCATTGTTATATCAACGCTCGACGACATATCCATATTAAGGCTGTCGCTTGAGAGCGTTTTGGAAAGCGCATTGTCGATTCCGGCAACCGGCGCCAAGTCGTCTACCTCGGTGTAGTCGCTGTCCTCGGGGTCATAAGGGTCAACCTTTTTGCCGATATCGGTGTAGGATATTTCCGCAACAAGGCTTGTTGCAACCGTGTCGCCGTCTATTGTAACCGTTGCGTTTACTGTTAATTTCTCATGAGAAAGATATCCGTTTTTATCCACAGTGTAAGTGCCTGTGCTGCCGGAAACATTTATGCTCTCATTATCAAAGCCGCTGTTTTCTTCAGACAAAGCCTTTGCGATATACTTTTTCAGCACGCTGTTTTTCGGAGTAAATGTTATAACTGTGCCTATTTCTCCGCTTGAAGTCTTCTCATCGCCTACGCCCACGGATTTCATATCCTCATAATTGAAAATAATCAACGGGCAGTATCCCGAAAGTCCAAGCTCTTTAGCGCTTTTTTTAACCTTAAAGTTGCCGTTATAACGGTTTGTATAATAATATCCGTTTTTATAATAATTTTCATATTCGCTTGAAGAGGCAGGCGTTGTAACGGTTGTATCCTCCGACATTTCAAATCCATTCTCGTCGTTCAAATTTGTGCCTGCATACTCCGACGTGGTTTTCACTGTTGTTGAGCGGTTGTTGTAATTATAGCCAATGCTGTTTGAAACGGTTATTTTTGCATTGTCGAGCTGCTGTGTTTTCTTAATTGCGGATTTTGTAACAGCCGAAATTTCTTCGTTGCTCAGTTTTT
>USAR01000230.1 GCA_900552605.1 uncultured Oscillospiraceae bacterium
AGTAAAAACTGGACTTTTTCGACAGTCTGAACCTATCACTGTGTGATAGGTTTTTGCTTTGTGATATTTAATTTGCACTATATCCGATTTTCATTAAAATACGTCCTTCTCATCTAAAAATGTACCAATCATCATTTTGCCGTTTTGGTCTGCAAGCACTGTGGCTGTGCCGATTTCGCCGGTTAAAAGGGTATTAAGAAGTCGTGCGTTTTTGCGATTGCTTGTTTCAAAGCTTCCGTAATCTTGAACAAACGCAGAACGGGAATATGCCGAGCAGTTTGTGGGAACATAGGCGGCACTCGGGTTAACTGCCTTAACAAACTCGGGGTTAACATCACAGTGAAAGTGGTGGTTTGCATAAAAATAGTTGCATTGCAGTTCCTCTGTTTTGCCGAGCTTTTTAAAGTATTCAAGATTTTCTGCTTGCGTGTAGGCATAATTATCTGCACCGTGGTAATAGCCGAATTTGCCGAAACGCAACAAAAATGAAACCGAAGTTGCGTTTTCATAATTATGCTCGTTAAAGGCGACGCCCTCGGTATACTTCGGAAAATCGGGCTGACCTTGCTCATTAAACCTGCTGCAAAGCACCGTTATTGTAACTCCGCCCAAATCCCAGATTTTGTGCAGCTCATCGTACCTGCAAAGCATACTGCTGTCGAGGTAACGACAATTTTTAAGCTTTTCATATCGCTCTGTTTTAAAAAGCTTTGGAAGAGCTGCCGCAAAATCGGTACTAGGTTTTTCAATACCGTTTAATGAAAGTATTTCATCAAGGCAGCCATAATGGTCGGAATGAAAATGTGTAAGCAGAAAATAGTCTACGTTAATATTGTTTCGTTTTAAATAAGGAAGCACTGTTTTATGACACTCATTCTTTTCACCTGTATCCACCATAAGATGCTTACCGTTCGGCAGCTTTATTAAGCTTGCATTGCCGTGCACGACGTCAAATGAAATGATTTTCAGCGGCATACTGTCGTTATTATCTATAACATTAAGCTTTTGGAAAAGTGATTTACCGCTTTTAAAGCAAAATTCAACTCTGTGCTCTCCGATTTTAAGCTGCAATCCCTCGGTGCTCCAAAAAACGTCGTGCTTTATTTTGTCGTATCCGCTGTAAAACAAATTGCTTTTACCGAATGTCGTATTTTTACAGCTGAAGTCAATCTCTTTTCCGTCGCAACGTACGGCTAAAAGCTCGTCGGCAAAAAACTCCAAAACAGTATGCATAAGGCGTGGTTTCCCAAAAAGCACAGCATCTTCGTTAGGGGTAATCTTATAAGGTGGATGTTGCGGCGCTCCGGTTAATAAAATACCTTTTATAAACAATTCGTGGCCGAAAACGTGAGAAAACGAGAGTATGTTTTCCCCTTTAAACAGTAATATAATAAGCTCTGCTTCGCTGCGGTTTGCAGGCAACGGCGGAGTATAACCGACCATATTATCGCCGCAGGTTATAGAAAGGTTTATCCACATATCCCAATCGTTATGGAAATACTGCATGCAAAGACGATATAATCCCGTTTTTTCAACAGTGGCAATTGTCTTAATGCTATCACATTCTTCTGAAAGCATTATGTATTCGCCGATATATGCTTCACGTTTACAAACCGCATTTTTTAAAAGCTGCACCATTTTCCACACTCCGAAACAATATAACAAACAGCGGCAGAAGGTATCTTTTAAACATACCCTCTGCCGCTATTATATACTTTATTCTGCTTTATTGCAACCGATTATTACAAAAGACATTATTTTGCGTCAACGATGCTTACACGGAAAAGGCGACAGCTGTGTGCAGGGTATTCGTCAAACAGCATAAGTCCCTCGCGCGCATCAATAACTTCTCCGCTCCAAAGGTCACGATAAACAAGCTTTTTACCGCTTGTAACGGAAAGTCCGAGCTTATCCGGATTAACGCCGCCGTAGGGCCAATATTTATGGTTTTCTTCGGAAAAGTTGAAAATGCCCACAGCGATATCGCCGCCGTCGAGGAATCTCGCAATAATCGGAGTTTCCTCTTTGTAATCCTTATAGAAAGGCTCTCCCGGCTTGCGTTCTTCTCGAACATCTCTGTCCATATTAACCACAAACGGCTGACGGTAGCACGGATCCTGGTTAATTGCGATAACTTCTTTGTTCATTAAGATCTGCTTGGTTTCGTCGTCCATATTGCGAATATCACAGCCGATCATAAGCGGCGAGCCCATAAGTGCCCACAATGAAAAGTGCATTTTGTATTCTTCAAATGTGCAGCCTTTGAGTCCTACATTGCCCTTGCCGTTCATTCCGACAATAAGCATATCCATATCGTTAAAGCAGCCCTTGCCGTTGTATTCGGCGGTTACAATTTGTGAAAGTGAGAGGTTTTTAAAAGATTGCCAGCTGTCAAAAATATCGCCGGTTGAGCGCCACATATCAGCGCCCGTTTCCTTTATCCACTGCTTTGTGTTTTCAGAACCCCAAGAGCAAGCGGAAAAAAGAATATCTCTGCCGCAGTTTGCAAGTGCCAGGCCCATTCTTTTGTAAATTACATCAGGCTCCACCGATTGAGGATGGAAGCAAAAGTCATATTTGAGAAAATCTATCTCCCATTCTGCAAAGGTAGCGGCGTCCACCCACTCATACTCATAGCTTGCGGGATAGCCGGCACAGGTCATAAATCCGCCACAGGAATACATACCGAATTTTAAGCCTTTTGAGTGAACATAATCGGCAAGGTATTTCATTCCGTGAGGAAATTTTTCAGGGTCGGGCACAAGCTTACCGTTTTCATCGCGCTCTTTAAGAGACCAGATATCGTCGATAACAACATAATTGTATCCGCAGTCCTTAAGACCCGATGACACCATAATGTCCGCAGATTGCATTATAAGCTCTTCGTTAATGTCTTTGCCAAAGGTGTTCCAAGTGTTCCACCCCATAGGCGGTGTATTTACTACCATTTTTGTTGACCTCCCGTTTGTTTTGTGCTATCATAATAACATAAAATGTTGCAAAATCTATAAATATTCGTTGCAATGTTTTGTAAATTTGTTGCAAACTTAATCTTGTGGGTGATAAAATGAAAATGTTTTCGGTGCTTAACAAAACGCTTAATATCTCTTGTTCTAATTCCGCTTGCAACTCCGGTTTCGGACCCGGTGTGCGAACGGAGTACATTCTGCACTATGTAATTTCCGGCAGCGGATATTTTAAATCATGCGGCATAACGCACGAAGTAAAAAAAGGGCAGAGCTTTTTGATTATGCCTAATACGGTTATTGAGTATTATCCAAGCAAAAGCAACCCTT
>USAR01000231.1 GCA_900552605.1 uncultured Oscillospiraceae bacterium
CGGCGTTGAGCACTTTGAGCAAAGCCGGGGAAAAGACGCAATTTTAATTTATTTTTTTGCTGTTGATATGTTTAAAATAACCGGCCTTCAAGAGGGTCATCTTATGCCGCCGGGATATGATTTTATTTATAACACCGGCGAAAGATTTGATGAATTTCTTACAATGTTTAAAAATATTATATATGAATGCAAGCACAAAAAAGCATTCTTCGGTGAAATTGCATCATGCCTTGCAAAGGTTACGATGCTCGGTGTGTTAAGAACGGCTAACCGCACAGAAAACGAGCTTTCGAAAAACAACAAAACTGTTGAAAAAGCCGTTGAATATATCAACAATAACTATTCTAAGAATATAAGCCTTGAAACTGTTGCCGAACAATGCTATGTTGATAAATACCATTTATCGCATATGTTTACAAAAGCACTTGGCGTGAGCGTTGGAAAATTCATTAAGGATTTAAAAATCGCAAAAGCAAAACGTCTGCTTGAGACTACGTCATATACAGTTAGCGTGATTGCCGAAAAAACAGGCTTCGACGACTCAAGCTATTTCAGCAGAATGTTTAAATCCGCTGTCGGCTGTTCGCCGCTGCAATACCGCCGTCGAAGCCAATGTTAGAATATTTCTTTTTATAAATAATCGCGCAACTTTTCTACAACCTGCGTTTCGTTCTTTATCAACTCTTCCGCTATTTTTTTAGAGCTTTCGTCGGCGTTTGAGTATTCATTAACAAATCCGGCAAGTGCTTTCGCACCCATATTGCAGCCGTCCGTTACCACTTTTGCAACTGAGCTGTCGCTGTTATCAAAAGCTAAAGTTACATTGGTTTTCATCCAAGACATGGTTTTTGCCATAGCGTTCGGCGTTTTGCCGACAGCGCTGAAATCGTTTAACAAAGATTCGGTCTCACTCTCTTTTTCGGAATGAAAGCTTTTGCAATTGTTTAGAAGTGTAAATAGCTGCGGGTCTTTGACCTTTTCTAGCACCTCGTTAATCGAATAAACTGCCATCTCGGCACCCGAGTTACATTCCTTTAAAAGTCGCACGGTATCGTTTTCAGTCATATACATATCCACCTTTTTTAAATTCAGTTTAAGTATTCCCAACATCGCAGTGCGGTATACAGAAAGACAAAACATCAAATATAATAAACTAAACAAACGGAGTTATAATAATTGAACACGGACAAATATGTTAAAAACTTAGGAACACTAATAAACAAAACTATCGCCGTAACGGGAACAACCGGCGGCATCGGAAAAGTGGTTTGCAGATATATTGCACTTCTTCGCGGCAATCTAATACTGATAAACCGCAATAAAACAAGGGCAGAAAAGCAAAAGGCAGAGCTTGAAGCCGAGTTTCCGACTTTAAAAATTATTATGCTTATTGCCGATCTTTCTGATATCGAAAGCGTTAAAGCTATGTGCGAAACGCTTAAAAAACACGCAGTTGATATTTTAATTCTTAACGCCGGAGTATACAGCGTGCCGAGGTTTACAACCACATCAGGGCTCGACAATGTTTTTCAAATCAACTTTGCCGCACAATACTATATTGCAAAGCAGATGCTAAAAACAACGATGAGAAAAAATGCAAAAATCATCGCCGTGGGCAGTATAGCGCACAATTATTCGAGGCTCGACAAAAGCGATTTTGATTTTAAATGCCGTAAATCATCAGCTTTGGTATATGGTAATTCGAAACGCTTTTTGATGTTTTCGCTTTTTGAGCTTTTCAAAAATAGAAACGATGTAAGTCTTGCGGTCTGCCACCCCGGGATAACTTTTACCAATATTACCGCACACTATCCAAAGCTGTTGTTTGCCATCATCAAAAATCCGATGAAAGTAATTTTTATGAAACCGAAAAAAGCAGCGCTGTCAATTATAGACGGCTGCTTTAAGGAATATGAAGAAAGGTGTTGGATCGGACCGAGATTTTTTAATATTTGGGGAAAGCCGACAAAAAAGAAACTAAATACCTGCACTTTAGCAGAGCAAAAAGAAATATTTGAAATTGCGGAAAGCATTTATAATGGGCTTTAAGCAGCAAAATAAAAAGACTGTAAAAAACAAAAATGTTTTTACAGTCTTTTTTGGCAATAGTAATTTAAATAATCTTAAAAACCTTTTCTGCGTTTTTATGAAACATCAGTTCATAGTCATCATCGCTGAAGCCTAACGACAAAAGCAACTCAACCTCTTTTTTCGGTGACCACATCGGATAGTCGGTTCCGAAAAGAACTTTGTCTATTCCGTATGTTTCGATAATGCGCTTTGAAACCTCGGGCTTAAGATACGAAAGACTTGACGAGCAATCAACATAAACGTTCTTCATTCCGCTTATTGCATCGCACGCCTGCTCCCACATAGACCAACCTCCAAGGTGGGCCGCAACAATTGTAAGACCTGAGTAAATATCCATTACCGGCTTTAAACGGTTTGGATTAGAGCGGTCAAAGCGGCTGTCACCTGCGTGCATAAGGATCGGTACATTATTCTGCTCGCACAGTTCATAGATTTTAAGACAGCGATAATCATCGATTTTAAAGTCCTGTATATCAGGGTGCAGCTTAACTCCGTGCAGTCCGCACTCTAACAGGTGTTCAAGATCACCCTTTAAATCATCACTGTCGGGGTGCATAGTGCCAAGCCCTATAAGCTTGCCGACACTATTTTTAACCTCATGCGCAATAAACTCATTTATGCTTTTAACCTGTTTCGGAGCTGTTGCAACCGACTGAACAATATATCTATCAATCCCGGCTTTTGCGCCCTGCTCCAAAAGGTCGGAAACCGTACCCTTATGCAAAGAGTGTTCGCCGTAAAATGTGTCTGTTCCGTGGGTTGCGGCAGCGGCAATCTTTTCGGGATAAATGTGACAGTGTGAATCAATAACGTAATATTTTCCGTTAACCATTACGCTGTCACCACCTCTGAAGCTTTTTTAAGTCCCAGCTTTTCAATGGCATTTTCGCGCATTTTATACTTAAGTATCTTACCGGCAACATTCATCGGAAATTCATCAACAAAGTCAATGTACCTCGGCACCTTGTGTCGTGCCATATGCGAGTTTACATAGTCTTTCATCTCTTGTTCCGTCATTTTTTCGCCGTCTTTAAGAATAATGCACGCCATAATTTCCTCGCCGTATTGCTCATCCGGAACACCGATAACCTGCACGTCCTTAACCTTAGGATTGGTGTAAATGAACTCCTCAATTTCTTTTGGATAAATATTCTCGCCGCCACGGATTATCATATCCTTAAGCCT
>USAR01000232.1 GCA_900552605.1 uncultured Oscillospiraceae bacterium
AGCGGCAAATGCCGCTGTACCCCGACTTAAATATTATATTTAATTTCTTTCAAAAATTCTCAATAGACAATTTACGAAATCACAAGATGCGTTTGCGGTATTCGTCGATATCAACAACCGTGCCGTTAAGGCGGGATTCCTCTGCCGCAAATGCAGTGATGTGGTTTAACACTGCGTTTTCAAAGTCGCACAGCTCACGGTTTTTGGTATTGAGTATCTCGGCGAGCTCAACCATAAGCCCTCTGTCGCCGCCGCCGTGACCGTCGACCACTGTGTTGCCCTTATCCTTGGACTCAAGCTCAACCCTTTCGGTTTCTCTTGTTTGAAAGCTGTAATAGGTAATTTCACCGGAATCCATATCGCCGTATATTTCACCATTTGTTCCCATAACACGGATCGTTCTGCCGCCTTTATTAAAGGCGCTCATTGTAAAGCTCGCAACGGCTCCGCCTTCATATTCAATGTTAACCACTTGATGGTCAACCACGTCGTTATCGCATTTAAATACGCACTTGCCGTAATTTGTGGTTTTAAGCGCATTTATAACATCCTCATCGGTTGGGTCGACCTTTTTGGTTGCGGCTTCGGTAAACCACGCTCTGAACCAATTCCTTTTATCGTGACTTAAATAGAGATTAACAGCATTATAAGGACAGGTGTCGCCGACAGGACAGCCCTCAATGCACCGCATCGGCGAGCCGCTCGGCGCGTTTTCACGTTTAAAATAAGAAAGACTGCCGAAGCTTTGCACTTTCTTTGCTTTTTTGCCGATAAGCCACTGCATAATGTCGATATCGTGGCACGACTTGGCAAGCAGCATAAACGTGGTTTCTTCTTCTGAATGCCAATCACCGCGCACAAAAGAGTGGCTTTGGTGCACATTCCAAACGCACTCGGCGTGCTGTATGTTCATAACCTCTCCCACTTTGCCGCACTCTATAAGCTTTTTAATTGTTCTGAAGAAGTTTGTGTACCTTAAAACAAAGCAAACCAAAACAGATGTGCCGTGTCGGTTCGCTGCTTTTAAAAGCTGCTCGCAGTCTTTAGCGGAAACAGATATCGGTTTTTCAAGCACGATATCATAGCCCTTTTCAATTGCGGCAAGGGCGGGTTCTAAATGCATACGATCGAGCGTGCAGATAAGCGCTGCGTCGGCAAGCTTTGGCTTTGCAAGCAGCTCATGATAATCATTAAAGCACATATCCGAAGAGATGCCGTGTTTTTTCTTAATGTACTCTCTTCTGCTCTCTCTCGGCTCGGCAACTGCAACTACCTTAAATTCGTCGGGCATATCTGCGGCAATGTCGGTATATGTAATGCCTCTGCCGCCTGCTCCTATCAGTATCAGTTTTTTCATAGTAACGCTCCTTACAGTAAATAATTTAATTGTATAGATTGACGTGGGCTGTTTTGCAAAATTTTAGTGACGTGTAAACGAAAGCTATCTTTAAAAAACATCAAAAACAAATTGCTGAGCTTGTCAAAGCATAACGCAGAATTTGCACTAAGCTCTCTTGGCAAGAATATGTGTTTGTCTTTGTAACCCAATTCAATATTAAAACAGCAGCAAAGAAAAGTCTTTGCATTTTTCGAAATATGTTTTGCACATTTCGCAAGAAGAAAACAACTTGATTTTGCGATTTGCCGAGCGTGCCGACAGGTTGTTTGCTTTTGCACGCGTCTTCCGATTGCGATTTTCTCTTTGCCGTTACCGATGAATCACAGCCAAGCGAGTTGCGTTTCGCAATTATATTAAAGGGTTTAAACCGCCGTATTCGGCAGTATATATAAATCCGTACAGGGAGTGGATCGGAGCACAGATAAGAGCGGATTACTTCGGATATATAAATCCCGGCAATTATGAGCTTGCGGCAGATATGGCGTGGCTTGACGCAAGTGTTTCTCACATTAAAAACGGCATTTACGGCGCAACCGTAGGCTCGGTTCTCGGTATGGCGAACGGAATCAAGAGTATTCCTAACAGCTTTAAAGACCCGATCGCCGATAAGCTCAACACCTCGATTTTCGGTGTGGGTTCTGTGAAAATTACCGATATGGCTAAAAAGACATTGGAGCATACTGCTTTTTAATAACGTTTTATTTTCGTCGGGCTGATACACAACTGTCTCAGTCCGTAAAATCATATAAAAATGGTTCATAATTCTTTACAACACAGAAAAAATAGCAAAATTAAGCTAATTTCCTCTTGACAACAGTGGATATTCTTTATATAATTATTTTTGTGACAATAGAGGTGAGTTGTATGATTCTTGATTTAAGACAATTATTTTCGGAAAACGACAAGAGCATACCGCTCAATGCTGAATTCGATTTAAGCGACGTTGAATTCTACGGAGGATTCCCGATTAAAACTCCGGTCAAAATCACTGGCGAGATTTTGAGCAAAGCCGATATTGTTTCTCTTTCGGCTGAAATTAAGGTCGATTATACTGCCCCGTGCGACCGTTGCGGCGATATTACAACAAAGCATTTTTGCTTTCCTGTTGAAAAGACGCTTGTAACAAAGCTTTACGGCAGCGAAGAGAACGATGCGATGTTGGTCATTCCCGACAAACAGCTTGATATTAACAAGCTGGTAATGACCGAGGTCGTGCTGAACATTCCCACAAAGCATCTTTGTCGCGAGGACTGCAAGGGAGTGTGCCAGCAGTGCGGAAAAAACCTGAATCTCGGCGATTGCGATTGTGAAAAGTCGCAAGGTGACCCTAGACTTGCGGTTTTAAAGCAGCTGCTTAGCGACGAGTGAGCTACCAAACACTCGCTGAAAAATTGATTTTAAGTTTAATAAAGGAGGTGCCGTAATGGCAGTACCTAAGAGAAAAACCTCAAAAGCACGCAGAGATAAAAGACGTTCAAACGTTTGGAAAATCTCGGCGCCGTCCATTGTTAAATGTTCACGCTGCGGCGGATACAAAAGAACACACAGGGTTTGCCCTTCTTGTGGATATTACAACGGTCGCGAAGTCATTAAGGTTTCCGAAGACTGATTTTTAAAAACCGCCCGATACATTTTGGTATTGGGCGCTTTTTGCTAAATAAGACATTTTCCGTTTTAGGTGATTTCGACATAGGAAGATAAAAAGGGGGCAGGTAAGCTTTGTCGGTTCTTATAAAAAGTGTTGATAGCGGCTCTCCTGCCGAGCGTGCGGGAATTACGGCAGGCGATATGCTCGTTTCCATTAACGGCAACGAGATCGTGGATGTGCTTGATTATCGCTTTTATCAAAACGAAAAAAGGCTCGTTTTAGAGGTACT
>USAR01000233.1 GCA_900552605.1 uncultured Oscillospiraceae bacterium
TTTCAAGCAGCTTAACATTTTCATCGAAGCTGCCGAACAGCTCTTCAATGTTTTCAACATTTTCCAATACAACTGTGTTTTTCCCCATTGATAAACTCCTTTTCGGCATTGTTGAAGCGGAATCGGCTCTCGTTACAGACAATATTGTGTACTTACAAGACAAAATTCCACTTTCATATTAACTATTGTAACACATTTTTTCAGTTTTTTACAGTATTTATTTTAATATTTTCCAAAATTGCTATATTTTCTATGCATTTATAGCTGCGTGTTAATACAAATTCACCGTTTTTTTCGCAAAAGCTCTGCTTTTTTTTAAGTATTTTTGCATTTTTAAAAGTATTCCTTTCTTTTTTATCGAGCTTTTCTTCCGCCAACTTTAATGCACTTTCAGGGTTTTCGGTTATTTTCTTTTTTTCAAATTCACGAAATTTTGCCGTGTAAAATGTTATGGGGATATATGCGTCGCCGCGCGAATAATGATATTCGCCAACCTTTCTGTCACAGTTCTTGGGGATTGGAAAAAGGTCAACAGGAAAAGTAATTCCGAAGATTGATGCTGCCTTTCTTTTGTAAACTTTACCTGTTTTTACTGTTACGGTTTTGGTTTTCGGCACACTCGCTTTAAGAGTTCTTTCGGTTTTTGCAAATACCTCTCCGGCGCACCTTGTAAAAACCGTAGTGCCGTCTGTATATTCAATTGCACCGGTTGCAAGCAATTCGCCCTTAAGCACAGCCTGCCCTTTTTGCACGGTGGCTTTTCCGCTAGATACCGTCACCTTTTCAATAACGCCGTCTCTCAATGCCACAAAGTTAGCCGGATCTCGCGGCTTTGGCTGCGCCTTCTTTTCTTCAAGTACATTAACTGTAACCTTGCTGCCCTCAATTATGAATGAAGCCCAGCTCAGCCTGCCGTCCTTAAGCAGCAGCTTAAGGCGTGCATCATTTGTATCAATGTTGTTTGAAAGAGCGCCCTCGTAAACCCCGATGCTTTTGCAAACTGCAAGAATTTCGTCGGTCTTAACCGAAGAATTACCGTTTACCTTAATGTTCCAGACAAACATCGAAAGCACAGCCTGCACCAAAAAGAAAACCGCAACGCCGGCAATTATTCCAACCCTTCCCTTGTACGGACGTATCACAAAAGGCAATCCGGTCTTTTTTAAAATTCTGAGACTTACTCCGCTTTTTCTTCTGAGCGGCATAACCTTAAGATAATCGGACGCGGCGATGCTTGCAACAAGCGTGTTTCCACTCTTGCCGTAACCCCACAGCTTAATTTCGTTTGCAGCGCACACGTTAAAAAATCGCTCCGGGTAATCGCCTTTTATCTCTATCCTTAATGTACCGAAAATAAACCGCAATATGTATACAAGCATTCAATCACCTCACGATTTAAGCAAAACATCACTTATTTTGCCTTTAATGATCACGTCGCCGTTTTCAAAGCTTTCAAGCGAAAGACCGGTTCCGCAAAACATTATAAGTCCTTTTTCAACATTAAGGCTTATTCTTTCATCACTGTATTCCGCAATGCCTCGGCAGCCCTCAATAAATGCTTTGCTGTTAAACATAAGCTCTATTTTGCATGACGGCAGCTTGCCCTCTTCAAAATCGGGCGTCAACTGTTTAAAGCGTATTCCTATATGCTTTGCGGTTTTCAGCACATTGAGTTTTTTGTGTTTTTTCAACATTATCACATCCCCTTAGTAATAATATTGTAAAACACCGCGACGTATACATTAAAGATGAAGCAATATTTAAGTGTGCACGCGATAGTTCAAATCCGAAGCAACACAAAAGATTAAAAAAGGTGGAAAGCAAATGAAACGACTTAAAAGGCGACTTTCTGTTCTGCTTACTGCAATTGCGGCAATCGGACTTCTCGCTTTTTCAGAGCAGATCAAACTCGGAGTTACTTCCGGAATAAAGCTGTGTATAACCTCGGTGATACCGTCGCTTTATCTTTTTACAGTGTTAAGCGTTTTTGCAGTTAAAGCAAAAATATTTGAAAACAGCCGATTCTTTGGTTTTGTTTTCAAGATTATATACAACCTTTCCGCAAACGAGGGAAGTGTGCTTTTTTTGTCGCTGATATGCGGTTATCCTGTCGGTGCGGCGCTGATTGCCGAGGCACAGTCCGGTGGCAGTATTTCCTCAAAAAGAGCGCGCACTTTAATGCTGTCTTCGGTTAATGCGGGTCCGGCATTTGTTATAACTATGGTGGGGTCGGAGCTGTACGGCAGCAGAACCTTCGGCATTGTGCTTTTTGTGCTTGCGTCGGTAATATCTGTCTTAACTGCAAGGCTTTCTGGGCGTTTTCTTTTGAAAAACGACTGTGAAATAATTAAACAGCATTCGGCACAGCAAAATGAAGCAGAAGCAAACTATTCAAAGCATTTTGTTTCGGCGGTCGGCAGTGCTAACAGCACAATGCTTTACATATGCGGTTGGGTTATAATTGCCGCGTCACTGATGCAGGTTATGCCGCAAAACGGGGCTCTCGGCGTTTTAAAATGCTTAACAGAAGTAACGGCAGGGGTTATTTACTCATCAAAATTTTCTCCGTATCTCACTGCGTTTTTGGTTGGCTTCGGCGGATTTTGCGTGCATTTACAGGTGCTTAAGAGCATAAAGCAAGCGGGCGGAAAATACACGGTATTTTTTATTGTTAAGACCTTACAAGGAGCATTGCTTGCAGCACTGACATTTCTGTATCTTAAAATCTTTCCGCGCACCTTGGAAACTGTCGCTGCACAAAAACTTGCAGCGTCGTCCGGCGGCACGGTATTCTCTGCCGTTTCGGTTATCGTTTTCGTGCTGCTTACTTTTGTTTTTTGCAAATGCAAGAAAAAAGAAGTGGAAAATTTCTCTCGAATGTGATATAATCAGATTAACAAATGATTGGACAGAGTTCAAATGATAAAGGATAGTTTAAAATGAAAAAGAAGCTTTTTAATAAAGACATTCCGCCGAAATGTGAGTATTGCAGTTTTTCTTCCGAGTTCGGCAGTGAAAACCAACTGCTTTGCAAATACAAAGGTGTTGTTGAGTGCTTTGACAGCTGCCGTAAGTATAAGTATGATATCCTTAAAAGAAAACCGCAAACGGTGAAGCTCGGCAATGATTACAGCGACGAGGATTTTGTGCTTTAAACTTTATCACAAACAACCGATATAATTAAAAACCTTGAGTTTTCAAAATCGAGCTCAAGGTTTTCTTTTTATATATAAGTTTA
>USAR01000234.1 GCA_900552605.1 uncultured Oscillospiraceae bacterium
AACCTTCGGAATCATACCGTCGGAAATAACTCCTTTTTCAATAAGCTTTTCTGTATCGTTTACCGTGATGTGCGGTATAAGCGTATCCGGATCGTCTTTATTAAGCAATATTCCTGCCGTATCGGTAAGCGATATTAAGCACTCGGCTTTAAGCGCAGCGGCGATTTTTGCAGCTGCCGTGTCAGCGTTAATATTGTAAACATTTCCGTCGCTGTCGCAGCCGATTGTCGATACTACGGGAATGTAGCCCTTCTCAATTACATCAAGCAGCGGTTTTGGGTTAACGTTTGTAATTTTACCCACAAACCCAAGCTTCTTGTCCTTTGGCTCGGCAGAAATCATATGACCGTCGAGTCCGGAAAGACCCATCGCACTGCCTCCGCAGCACTCAATAAGATTAACAAGGCTTTTGTTTATTTTTCCGGCCAGCACCATTTGCGCAACATCAACCGTTTCCTTGTCCGTTACACGAAGCCCGTTAATAAACAATGTTTCCTTGCCGATTTTTTTAAGCATATCGGTGATTTCAGGACCGCCGCCATGCACAAGCACCGCCTTAACGCCGATAAGGCTGAGCAGCACAATATCGTGCATAACCGAGTTTTTAAGCTTTTCGTTAACCATTGCGTTTCCGCCGTATTTAATAACCACTATCTTGCCGTTGTATTCTTTAATGTACGGCAGTGCGTGCACCAGCACTCTTGCCCTTTCGGTGTTGGATATTTCCATTTCTCTCGCTCCTTGAAATAAGTGATCAGGTTCTGTAATCGCCGTTTATTTTAACATAGTCATATGTTAGGTCGCAGCCCCAAGCAGAGGCGCTTTCATCTCCGCTGTTAAGGCAGACCTCTATCGTAATATCCCTTTGCAGCAGGATATCTTTTGCCTTTTCCTCAGAAAAAGGAATACCGAAGCCGCCCTTGCAAACACTTACAGTGCCCTTATCGGAGCTGAAAGCAACGTCAATTTTGTTAACATCAACCGCCGCTCCGCTGTAACCTATTGCACAAAGCACCCTGCCCCAATTAGCGTCTGCGCCGAACATAGCAGCCTTTGTAAGAGAAGAGCAAACCACAGCCTTTGCCACAGTTTTTGCCGTTTCAAGACTTTCAGCTCCCGTTACAGCGCACTCAATGCGTTTAGAAGCGCCCTCGCCGTCGCCCGCAATCAGCTTGCAAAGCTCAACGGTAACTGTATTAAGCGCTTTCATAAAAGTGTTGAAGGCTTCGCCGTCAGCTGTAATTTCTTCATTTCCTGCCGCTCCGTTTGCAAGCACCGCAACCATATCGTTAGTTGAAGTATCTCCGTCCACACTCACCATATTAAATGTGTTTTGAACGTCTGTTGACAGCGCCTTTTGCAGCATTTCGTGTGATATCGCACAGTCGGTTGTAATAAAAACAAGCATTGTTGCCATATTCGGATGTATCATACCGGAGCCTTTTGCAATGCCGCCGAGCTTACACTCGACGCCGCTTATATTAAAGCTTACGGCAACCTGCTTTTTAACTGTATCGGTTGTCATAATTCCCTCAGCAGCAAGCTCGCTGCCTTCGGTAAGCCCTGAGCACAGCGACTCAATGCCGTTTTTAATCGGCGTAATATCAAGCGGCTGACCTATAACTCCCGTCGACGCAACAATAACGTCATCGGGGTTTATGCCAAGCTGCTCGGCGGTGATTTTACACATATCGGTTGCAATTTCAATGCCGTTTGCATTGCAGGTGTTGGCGTTTCCGCTGTTACATATAATTGCCTGTGCCGTGCCGTTTTCAATGTTACTTTTAGTGACCGTGAGCGGCGCGCCCTTTACAAGGTTGGTTGTGTAAACTGCGGCGGCAGCGGCAGGAGTGCTGCTGAATATAAGCGAAAGATCGCGCTTTTGCTTGTTTTTGCGGATACCGCAGTGTATGCCGTTTGCTGTAAAGCCTTTTGCGGCACAAACGCCGCCGTCAATAAATTTCATTTTTTTAATCTCCTTTTAAAGCACTAATCCTTTTGTTTTATCCACGTCCATAACAATGTTCATAACCTCAACCGCCGCGCCGGAAGCGCCTTTTCCAAGGTTATCGTACCTTGCTGTCAGCAGTATTCTTTCATCATTTCCGAAAACAGATATTTCCATTTTGTCGGTACCGCTGAGTGCCGATGCCGAAAGCAATCCGTCAGGATCGGCTTGTCCGTTGTAATAAACCACGCTGTCGCAGTATTTCTCTTTGTAGATCTCGATAACTTTATCAATCGTCGTTCCTTTTTTAATCTGCTGTTTAAACAGCGGAATTGTTACCTCCATACCGCTGTAAAAATCGGCGACAATAGGACAAAACGCAGGAAAATTTTCAATACCAGTTATAGCTTTCATCTCTTTTAAGTGCTTATGCTGCTGTGAAAGAGCGTATTGTCTCGGCGCATTAAGCAACACGCCGCGGTCTTCACTTTCGTATTCCGTAATCATTTTTTTGCCGCCTCCGCTGTAACCCGTTAAGGAATTACAGCAAATAAAGCTGTCGGGAGAAAGTACTCCGCTTTCAACAAGCGGTTTAACAAGAGCTATAAATCCGCTTGCGTGACAACCAGGCACCGCAATGCGATTAGAGGTCTTAATTTTATTGTAAAACTCAGTACCGAGCTCCGGGAAACCGTATGCCCAACCGTCCTCAGTCCTGTGCGCTGTGGAGGTATCGATTACCACGGTTTTATCGTTTTCGATAAGCCCTACCGCCTCAATTGCCGCAGCATCGGGCAAGCACAAAAAAGCTATATCTGCCTGATTTAACATCTCGGCACGGCATTTTGCGTCTTTTCGTTTTTCATCAGGCAGAGTCATAAGCAATACATCGCTTCTGTCGCTTAATCGCTCGTGAATTCTAAGCCCTGTTGTTCCTGCGCTTCCGTCGATAAATATGCGTTTCATTTTGCACTGCCCTTTCCGAAAAAAAATATAGTCAACATACCATTATATTCTTGCTTTATGCATAAATTATAACATATATTGCATATTTATGCAAACATTTTTTGGCTTTTTGGCAACAAAATCTGCAATGTTTTTCTGCTGTTTATTGTATAATATACATAATATATGCCAAAGATTGTATATAAACGTATAATTTACCTTTATTATCTCTTAGCTCTTTCGACAGTTTCCCAACACATTTATACATATTTTATAATATTGGTTTATGAAAGCTGCCGGGTCGGCGGTTAGCAATAACGAAAATACTAAATATGG
>USAR01000235.1 GCA_900552605.1 uncultured Oscillospiraceae bacterium
TCATCATAATCGTAAAGCGGATTACCCCACAGCTGACCGTCGGCGGAAAAGGCGTCGGGCGGGCAACCTGCAACCGACTTCGGCCTCAAATCACCGTCAAGCCGGAAGTATTCAGGCTGTGCCCAAACGTCCGCACTGTCATACGAAACATATATGGGAATATCGCCTATAATGCTTACGCCGTTTTGGTTAGCGTATGCCCTGAGCTTTTTCCACTGTGAGAAAAACCAAAACTGCACGGTTTTTTCATAAAGTATCTCGTTTTTCAAACGCTCACGTGCATCGCTTATTGCTGAGTCATCTCTGTGCAGCAGACCGCTTTCAAAATCCGCAAGAGAGCCGCCTTTTTCATTTTTAATTGCACAAAAAAGCGCATAGTCGTTAAGCCAAGTCTCATTTTCTTTTTCAAACGCAATATATTCCGCCTTATCTCCCTTTTGCCAAAAGCGTTCAACCGCCTTTTTAAGCAGAGGCTTTCGGTTTTCATAAAGCTTTCCGTAATCCACAGCAGCGTTGTCGTTCCCAAAATCAGCTGCATCACATTCCGCTTTTGTTAAAAGCTCTTGCCCGATCAGATCTTCAAGGTCAACAAAATATGGGTTGCCCGCAAATGCAGAAACCGATTGATACGGCGAATCGCCGAAGCCCGTTTTTCCTGTGGGCAGGATCTGCCAATAGGTCTGTCCGGCTGTTTTTAAAAAATCGATAAATCGAAATGCCTCTTTGCCGAGCGTGCCGATACCATAGCGCGACGGCAGTGAAAAAATCGGCATTAAAATTCCGCAGCTTCTCATATTTTATACCTCTTTAAATATATATTTAACAGTATGTTTTTTTACAACACATATTATATAATATTCCAAATAGTCATGATAGTCAATAAATTATAAAAAATCAGTAAATTTTTGTTGTGTTTTTTGTTAATATAAGGTATAATGTGTCTATGTTTTTGTTTTCACATAGGTAGAGGTGGGTATAATGGAATTATTTAACAAAATATTAGGCAATGTTGACAACTTTATTTGGGGATGGTTTTTAATTATCCTCATACTGGGTGCAGGTATATATTTAACCGTGCGCTCGGGATTTGTTCAGGTTTTCCATATCGGCAAAGCGCTTAAATATATGGTTAAGAACGAAGAGGGCGGCAAAGGCGAGGTTACAAGCTTTGCGGCACTTTGCACCGCACTTTCGGCAACCATAGGCACGGGCAATATCGTGGGTGTTGCAACAGCTATTTGCGCAGGTGGGCCCGGTGCACTTTTCTGGATGCTTGTTGCGGCATTTTTCGGAATGGCAACAAAATATGCTGAGGGTTTGCTCGCTGTTAAGTTCCGCGAGGATAAAGGTGACGGGCACTTCCTCGGCGGACCGTTTTACTACATTGAAAAAGGAATGGGCAAGAATTGGAAATGGCTTGCAAAGCTTTTTGCCGTTTTCGGAACGCTTGCCGGTCTTATGGGAATCGGTACCATCACACAGATAAACGGTATTACAACGGCGGTTCAAAGCTTCTTTGATAAAGATGCAAAGAACATCGCTTTTAAAATCGGCGATAACAGCTACACCTGGGCGGTTGTTATAGGCGGTGCTGTTGTAACGCTGTTTGCAGCTCTTGTTATAATCGGCGGTATAAAAAGAATTGCAAACGTTTCACAGATAGTTGTTCCGTTTATGGCAATCACATATTTTATTCTGGCTCTTGTAATTCTTTTCTGCAACATCAAAAACCTGCCGTCTGCGGTATCGCTTGTTGTGAGAAGTGCATTCGATGTTTCGGCTGTCGGCGGTGCTATCGTCGGTGTCAGCGTTAAGCTTGCAATGCAAAAGGGTATAGGCAGAGGTATCTTTTCAAATGAGGCAGGTCTCGGCTCTGCTCCCATTGCCGCAGCCGCCGCACAGACACACGAGCCTGTTCGTCAGGGTCTTGTTACAATGACGGGCACATTTATCGACACTATCATAATCTGCACAATGACAGGGCTTTCAATCGTTTTAACAGGTGCTTGGAATCCTGAGGTTACAGGGCAAAACCTTGAGGGCGTTCAGGTTACAAACTACGCTTGGCAAAAAGGACTTCCGTTTAATCCGGAAATTTCGTCCTTCCTCTTAATGCTCTGTCTTGCATTCTTCGCTTTTACCACCATTCTCGGTTGGGATTATTATTCAGAGCGCTGCTTAGAGTACCTCTCCGGCGGCAAGAAAACACTGCTCACAGTGTTCCGTTGGGTTTACATTGCGGCGGTTTTTGTTGGTCCTTATCTAACCGTTTCGGCGGTTTGGACAATTGCCGATATCTTTAACGGGCTTATGGCACTGCCGAATCTTATCGCGCTAATAGCGCTCGGCGGTGTTGTTGCAAAGGAATCGCGGTCATATCACAACCGTATTCGCTGCAGGATTGAAAAATAAGAAAACTAAAAGTCGGCGGCTTCGGCAGCCGACTTTTTTCTTGCAATTTATCGTAAGAAAAGATATAATAAATATAATGAATTAAACCTATTTAAAAGCAAAAAGGAGCGCACTGAAAATGAACTTACCGAAAAGTATTTCCTACATCGGAGTTAATGACCACAATATAGATTTGTTTGAGGGACAGTACGATGTGCCTAACGGAATGGCATATAATTCATACGTTGTGTCAGGCGAAAAAACAGCGGTTATGGATACTGTTGACGCGCACTTCGGAAAAATGTGGCTTGAAAATCTTAAAAAAGCAGTCGGGACAAAAACGCCCGATTACCTTGTTGTGCAGCATATGGAGCCGGATCATTCGGCAAATATTGCGCTTTTTTGCAGTGAGTATCCTAATGCAAAAATCGTTGCGACAGCAGCGGCATTTAAGATGATGCAGCAGTTTTTCGGCAAAGATTTTTCCGATAGAGCGGTTGTTATAACCGAGGGTGCGGCTTTGGAGCTCGGCGGTGCAACGCTGAGGTTCTATTTAGCTCCTATGGTGCATTGGCCTGAGGTTGCGGTTACATATTACGAGGAGGAGCAAACGCTGTTTTCGGCAGACGGCTTCGGCAAATTCGGCGCACTGGACGTTGAGGAGCCGTGGCTGCCCGAGGCCCGCCGCTACTTCATCGGCATCGTCGGCAAATACGGCGTACAGGTGCAGGCCGTGCTGAAAAAGGCCGCCGCGCTGGACATCGAGACCGTCTGCAGCCTGCACGGTCCCGTCCTGCACAAGGAGCAGCTGGGCGATGT
>USAR01000236.1 GCA_900552605.1 uncultured Oscillospiraceae bacterium
TGCACCGGGAATTCTTGCAAGCACAATTGCGGATATATTGTGCACGAACGAGATCCACGACTTGCCGCAGGCACAGAAATATCCGCTGAAGCTGAAGTGAATTCCCGCAAATATGCAATCGTATATATAACCTCGCAGATATTGACCGCCTGACTTTATAACACCGCCATCGGAAGTGAAAACGGAAACGATTCCCTCTGCCGCAAACTGCGTTACAAACGCTACAAAAACACCGAATGAAACGGTTATGATAACAGCGATTTTCAGCGTTTGAACAGCGCGCTCCGGCTTGCCTGCACCTATATTTTGTGCACCGAGCGCAGACACGGCAGATAACATTGAAGAAGGCACAAGGAACAAAAATACTATAACCTTTTCCACAATGCCTACTGCGGCGGCATCGGTAAGGCCTCGCTTGTTGGCAATAACGGTTATAACGATAAACGCAATTTGAATCAGTCCGTCCTGCGCCGCAATAGGAGCGCCTACGGAAAGAAGCTTGCCTAACGTTTTGCCGTGCGGCTTAAAGTCTCGCTTATTAAGAATAATAACCTTTTTGCGAATGATGTATGTAAGTGAAATAACAACACTTACGGCCTGCGAAAGCGTTGTGCCGAGCGCCGCGCCTGCGGGTCCAATTTGCAAAACGCCTATAAACAAAATATCTAAAATAATGTTTGCAAAGCAGGCGACGATGATAAAGTACATAGGACTTTTTGAATCGCCCATTCCGCGAAAAACAGAGCTTATAACGTTATAAGCCGTGATAAACGGTATGCCCATAAAGCAAATCTTCAAGTATTCCGCAGTGCCGTTTACCGCCGCCGGCGGAGTTGAAACCGCTGCCACAATCGGGTACACAAGCAAAAGCAACAGCGCTGTTATTGCAACGGCTATGGCTGAAAACAAAATGGCGGTGTTGCCCACTCCCTTTGCCGCTGTCTGTTTATCACCGCCGCCCACGGCCTGCGCAACACAAACTGTTGTGCCCATTGCAAGACCGACTATCATAACGGTTAGCATATGCATAACCTGAGAGCCGACTGATACCGCCGTTATCTCGCTGACACTGCCGAATTTTCCGATTATGTAAAGGTCTGCCATTCCGTACAGCGTTTGCAGAAAATACGACAAAAAATACGGCAACGAAAATAATACCGTATTTTTCAAAACACTGCCCGTTGTTAAGTTCCTCTGCATATGGCTTTTCTTCCCTTTGCTATAAAACATATCTTTATTATCTCACTAAATATGACAAAATGCAATTGCTTTTTCAGCTTTTAGTTGATATTATATAGTTACAGACAATCAATACTTTTGGGGGTAACTGCGATGATTGAGCTGCATATGCATTTAGACGGATCGCTTGGAACGCACGAAATAAAAGAGCTTGCCGAAATCAGCGGAGTAACGCTTGATTGCCGAAATGAACAAGAGCTGAAAAGTCGGTTGACCGTTTCCGAAAACTGCCGAAATCTTGCGGAATATTTGCAAAAATTCACTCTGCCGATTTCCGTTTTGCAAACTGCCGAAAGCATTAAAAAAGCTGTGGAAATGCTGCTTTTAAGACTAAAATCAGAGGGTATTATATACGCGGAAATTCGCTTTGCGCCGCAGCTGCATTTGCAAAAGGGACTTACACAAGAAGAAGTTATTAAAGCGGCAATAAGTGGTCTCAAAGTTGCGGGTGGTGCCAAAGCGCAGCTTATTCTTTGCTGTATGCGCGGTGCCGATTACAAACTGAATTTTGAATCGGCAAAGCTTGCGGCAAAATTTTTAAACAGCGGTGTTTGTGCGCTTGATCTTGCAGGGAATGAGGCTGCATTTAAAACCGAGGACTATATTCAGCTTTTTGAATTTGCAAAATCAGGAAATATACCGCTTACTGTGCACGCAGGCGAAGCGGCAGGAGCAAAAAGCGTTGCTTGCGCACTGCAAAACGGAGCGGCACGAATCGGGCACGGCATCAGCGCTGCCGAAAACCCGCAAGTGCTTGAGCTGATGCAAAAGCTTGGCACAACCGTCGAGTGCTGCTTTACAAGCAACCTGCAAACCTGTGCTGTGGATAATCCAAAGCATCATCCGATAAAGGATTTTTTAAATGCTCACGTTAATGCCTGTGTTTGCACTGATAACACAAGCGTTTCGGGAACAACGCTTGAAAACGAGTACAGCCTTGTTAAAAGTCACTTACAGCTTAATGAAGCAAAGCTGCTATCTCTGTGCCTAAACGCTGCCAAAGGAGCATTTTTGCCGCAAAATGAAAAACAAAAACTGAAAAAATATGTTCGGAATGAGTTTTTCAGCTGGTTAAATAAATGAATAATGAACAATTTATGGCGCGGTTGAGTGTACGATTGACAGTACATTGAATTGTCCCTTGTTGCTAACCATAGCACACATCTCCGTCGTGCGCGCGGCTGACGTTTTTGCGCTCGACTTTGCTTTTATAATCAGTTTTTAGGCTCACAACAGCCGTTATTATAGTAATAAAAAGCAACAGGGCATTTATTTAAAACAGTATTTTCTTGACAAACCTTTTGCCTTATGGTAAAATAACGATATTATTTGAGGGAGTAATCGGCACATTTTTCAGCGTGCGGTATGTCAACATACTGGCTGCGGCGTGTTAATCGCCTAATGGTCCGGCATACCTTAATTGGTGAGACTCAAGCTTTCCTTTAAGAGGATTGTTTGTTGTCGCACCGTTTGCAGATACCAAGCAGTTCTCGGCTTGTATCTGCTTTATTTTTGCTTAGATTGATAACTTCGATTTTTGTCAACCTAAAAAGATACTGCCGTTAGAGGAATGTAATAATTTTGAAACGAGGGTAAAAACAAATGGGAATTGTCGAGCTGCTTTTGCTTGCCGTTGGTCTTTCAATGGACGCATTTGCCGTTTCGGTTTGCAAGGGCCTTGCAATGCCGAAGGCATCACTTAAGAACGCCTCTGTTTGCGGAATCTGGTTTGGTGGATTTCAGGCGCTTATGCCGTTTATCGGATATATCCTCGGTGCGCGTTTTGAAAAGTATATCAAAATAATTGCACCTTGGGTGGCTTTCACGCTGCTGGCGCTTATCGGACTTAATATGATAAGAGAAGCTGTGTTTGAAAAAGATGAAGAAGAAGAGTCGGCGGGAACCGACCCAAAAACCATGTTTTTAATGGCGGTGGCAACAAGTATAGACGCACTTGC
>USAR01000237.1 GCA_900552605.1 uncultured Oscillospiraceae bacterium
TATCCAGCTGTCGCCCGTGGCGTCGGAGGGCATTCTCCAATCCGCTCTGGGAGACAACGTAACCGAGCCGACCTTTGGTCCGTCGGGCAAGCAGGAGCGCTTATACTGCTGCGCAAAGAAACGTCGGATAAAGCTCTTTAACCAGTGCTTTATAACCTCTTCGGAATAGTCGTTTTTGAAAGCGTATTTCGCAAGCCTTAAAAGCTTGCTCGGCGAAAAGCCGAATCTTATCATATGGTAAAGGAAAAAGTCGTGCAGCTCGTACGGTCCCACAAGCTCCTCGGTTTTTTGCGCAATGTTGCCGTTTTCATCGCTCGGCAAAAGCTCGGGCGAAACGGGGGTTGCCAAAATATCGTTAAGAATGTCGGCAAGCTCACCGCCGAAACGCACCGCCTCATAGCGCACAATAAACCTTACAAGCGTTTTCGGAACAGAACAGTTTACGCCGTACATCGACATATGATCGCCGTTATAGGTGGCAAATCCCAACGCAAGCTCGCTAAGATCGCCCGTTCCTATAACCATACCTCCGGTCTCGTTTGCAAGATCCATTAAAATTTGAGTGCGCTCTCTTGCCTGACAGTTTTCATAAGTAACGTCGGTTACCGACGGGTCGTGACCGATATCGAGAAAATGCTGAGTAACGGCGGCTGAAATAGACACTTCTTTAAGCGTTACGCCAAGCTTTTCGCAAAGCTTTTGAGCATTGCTCTTTGTGCGAGAGGTTGTTCCGAAGCCGGGCATTGTAACCGCTAAAATATCCGTCCTCGGTCGGTTCAAAAGATCCGTTGCCCTTGCCGCAACAAGCAGCGCAAGAGTACTGTCAAGACCGCCCGAAATGCCGATTACAACGGTTTTAGCGTGTGCCGCTTCAATTCGCTTTTTAAGGCCGTATGACTGAATTTTTAAAATCTGCTCCGTTCTTTCGTCCAGCACACCTTGGTTTGACGGTACAAACGGCGTTTTTTCGTAAGCTCTTGTAAGGCTTGTCTCGCGCACAGGCTTGTTGAACATAACAATCCTCAACGTCTTAAAGCTGCCCGCGGCGAAGGTTGTGTTTCGGTGACGTTCGCTTTGAAGCTTTTTAAGATCAAGCTCGGTAATTGCTGTATCGCTGCCGCAAAACGGAGTGTTTTCGGCAAGCAGCGTGCCGTTTTCGGCAACCATATTGTGTCCGGAGAAAACGGTATCCTGAGTTGATTCGTCAGCCGACGCCGAAGAGTAAACATATCCGCATATCTGCTTTGCCGAAGCACTTTTAACAAGCATTTTGCGGTATTCGGTTTTTCCGATCACCTCATTTGAAGCGGAAAGGTTTGCAATAACGGTTGCCCCGCCCTCGCAAAGCTTAACCGAAGGCGGCAACGGAGCCCAAAGGTCCTCGCAGATTTCCACTCCCAAGGTAAACTCGGGCATATTTTCGTTTTTAAAAATTATATCTGTTCCAAATGGGATCTCCTTGCCGAAAAGGCTGATCGTCTCGCCGCCCGAAAGCTTATCAGCAGAGGAAAACTGCCTGCCCTCATAAAACTCGGCATAATTCGGCAGATAGGTTTTCGGAATGATTCCCAAAATTTCTCCGCCGTAAATTACCGCTGCCGAGTTGAAAAGCTTGCCGCAGTAAAGCAGCGGAACACCCACCGCAAGCAGCGTTTCTCTGCCGCTTGTTGCTTCGGCAATTTCCTTTAGTGCCTGCTTTGCGGCGGTAAGCAAAACATCGGAATAAAACAAATCTCCGCAAGAATAGCTCGTTACGCAAAGCTCCGGCAGAACAAGAAGGTCAACGCCGCACTTTTCTGCATTTTCGATTTTCTTAATGATCTCTTTTTTATTCTCGTTAACCCCTGCGACAGATACTCTGATACTTGCAGCGGCAACCTTTATAAAGCCGTCTTTCATCTTTTGCACTTCCCTGCTTTTTAAAAGCATCTTTCTTTATTGCGTTTTGCAAATTATGCAAAATCATATATTCATACATTTTAGATTATAGCAGATAATATTCACCGTTGCAACAATATAATAAACTGATTTCAACCGAATTTGTCCGTTTTTTTCTGCTTGATTCGTCAGTTTTTTCTGTTTGCGCTTTATTGACAGGATATTTGCGCGGTGGTATAATAGCCTCGCTGACAAGCTTTTTTTAAAACGGCTGTAAACCCTGCCGTGTTACAGCCGAAATGAGGAGTGCTTTGTAATGATTTTTGAAAATATGGACAGAATAGTTTTTGCAGGAGATTCCGTTACCGATATGGGCAGACAGCACCCGCTCGGCGAGGGGCTTTTCGACAATGTCGGCAGAAGCTATGTGAGAATACTTGAAAATATGTTTGCAGCCTTTTATCCCGAGGTAAAGCTGCGCATAACAAACGCAGGAATTTCCGGCAACACCAGTCGTGACCTGCTTGCACGGTTCGACGAGGATGTTGTGTCGCTTAAGCCCGATTGGGTCTCCGTTTGCATCGGCGTTAACGACGTGTGGCGACAGTTTGATTCACCTGCCATTGCCGATGCTGCTGTGATGCCCGATGAATACGAAAAAAACATTGAGCGGATGATTGAAAAGGTAAAGGGCAAGGTAAAAGGTATTTTTATTCTTTCGCCATACTATATGGAGCCTAACCGCGAGGATATGATGCGCAAAAGAATGGACGAATATGTTGATGTTTGCAAAAAGCTTGCAAAAAAGCACGGATGCATATTTGTTGATTTTCAAAAAATGTATGAAAACTACTGCAAAGTTCGTCATTCAAGCTATATCGCATGGGACAGAGTGCACCCGAATCAGGTTGGCGCAACGCTTATGGCAAGAGAGTTTTTAAAGCATTGCGATTTTGATTATAATCACTGAAGCCGCCTGCTTTATAACCACTTAAAGCCCGGCGCAGCTATAAAACGCATAAAGCATATTATAAAAAAGGAGATGTAAAAATGGCAGTTATCGATGTTACAAAAGAAAATTTTGAAAGCGAAATTTTGCTTTCAAAAACACCTGTGCTTGTGGATTTTTATGCCGATTGGTGCGGCCCTTGCAAAATGGTGGCGCCCGTTATTTCTCAAATTGCAGAGGAAAGAAGCGACATTAAGGTTTGCAGAATAAACGTTGACACGGAACCCGAAATTGCCGCCGACTATGCGGTGTCAAGCATACCCGCTTTGTTTGTTTTTAAAAACGGCGAGG
>USAR01000238.1 GCA_900552605.1 uncultured Oscillospiraceae bacterium
GAGGTATAACTCTAGGGAAATTGACCGCACATTTGCATCATTGTTTTTTGAGCCGATTGAAGTTCCGGAGTACGACGGGAGTCCTGCCGAAATTATCGATATGCTGGAGCGGGAAAATGGTGAAGTTTCGCTTGAAATTAAGAATACAGAGCAAAGCTTAGCCGAGCTTGTTGCGGAAAACGAGGCAGCGCTTTTTAAGCTTTATAATCAGATTAACCGCCAACATAAAGCATATGAACTGCGCTCATATGCAGCAAGATATGACGACGGATATATGCTTGTGGGTTGGCTACCGGAGAATAAGTGGAACGAGTTTTTGCATCTTTTAAACAAACGTCTTAATGACGTTAAGGTTAAAAGCGATAACGATAACAGAAGACTGACACCGCCGACAAAGCTCAGAAACAGCTTCCTTTTCAGACCCTTTCAGTATTTTGTTGAAATTTACGGAGTGCCGGATTACAATGAAGCCGACCCTACAGCATTTGTTGCAATAACCTACACTTTGCTTTACGGAATAATGTTTGCTGACCTCGGGCAAGGCTTGCTGCTCAGCATAATCGGCTTTTTAATGTACAAATTAAAGCAAATGCCAATTGGAAAAATTCTTGTGCCGTGCGGTATTTGCGGAGCGGTGTTCGGTGTTATTTTCGGCAGTGTTTTCGGATATGAACACGTGCTTGACCCGCTTTATAAAAAGCTCGGTTTCAGTGAAAAGCCGTTCGACGTTATGGAAAATGCCACCTCGCTTTTAGCGCTTTCCATAGGTATAGGAATCGCGCTTGTGATTGTTGCGATGATATTCAACATCTATTCAAAATTAAAACAACATAATTACGGCGAGGCGTTTTTCGGTCATAACGGCGTAAGCGGACTTGTGCTTTATTGCTCGATTCTTGCAGTGGCGCTCGGTACTGTGCTTAAAATCGAATTCCCAACAACGCTTATTGTGCTTTTCGGAATTGTGTTGCCGCTGCTGCTTATCTTTTTTGAAAAACCTCTCGGTAGTTTACTTGAGGGGCATGGTCTTGATTTCGGTCAGAGTATCGGCGACTATATTCTTGAAAATTTCTTTGTTTTGTTTGAAGTACTGCTCAGCTATTTTACAAACACGCTCAGCTTTTTGCGAGTCGGCGCTTTTGTGCTGATACACGCAGGAATTATGACGGCGTTTTTTGCACTTGCCGGGATACTCGGCGGCGGAATACCGTCTGCGATTATGATAGTTTTCGGAAATATTTTTGTAATTGCACTTGAGGGTTTGCTTGTAGGAATTCAGGTATTGCGTTTGGAATTTTACGAAATGTTCAGCCGTTTTTACGACGGTAACGGCAGACTGTTTTCACCCTATAAAATAAAATAATAATCCCGAAAGGAAGTTTTATATTATGTCAGCTTTAACAACCGCACTTTCAATTGCGCTCCCGATTCTTTGTTTGTCGATTGCCGTTTTTGTAGGCTGCCGTGCAATGAACAAGAACAAAAACGCAAGAACCGCTTTTAAAAAGCATTTTATCACACTCGGTGTATCTCTTTGCCTCTGTCTTTGCGGAGTTATGTTTGTTTCGGCAGCAGACACAGCCGATAATGACGCTGCAAAAGCAACATCATCGGTTTCTGCAAGCAGCGATTCTTCAACCGATGCCGCGACAACTGCAGAAAAAGCGGATAATGCATCAAATAGCGGCGCAGGAGTCGCAGTTGGATTGGGCTTTATCGGTGCGGGACTCAGCATAGGTCTTGCGGGCGTTGGTGCAGGTATTGCGTTAGCGTCGGGTGCTCCCGCTGCAATCGGTGCTGTTGCGGAGGATCCTAAGGCATTCGGCAAATCAATAATATTTGTTGCTCTCGGCGAAGCGGTTGCTATATACGGCTTTATTATAGCCTTTCTCATTGTATTGCGACTGCCAAGCGGAATTGTGCTTTAAAACCTACCATGAAAACTGTTTTGATAAGCGATAACATTGACACGCTTTTAGGGCTTAAAATGGTTGGTGTTGATGGTGTTTTGGCAACGAATGCAGAGCAAGTTTCCGCGCACTTTTTAAGGTTTACGAAGGATAAAAATGTCGGACTGATCTTAATTACAGAAATAGCAAATGAAATGTGTGCCGATATGATTAACAGCTATAAAGCCGGCAACCGCTTTCCGCTTATTTCCGTTGTTCCGGGAAGAGATAAGCCGAAAGAGAGCACCGGCAGCGTTGCGGATTATTTTAACGACGCTGTGCTTTAGCATCGGTTTTTACTTTCCTTAAAATGAGGTGAACACTTTGAGTACAGATGATAGAACTCAGCATTTTGTTGCAAAAATCGAAAGTGATGCGGCGGAGCTTAACGCAAAAATCGAGCAGGAAACAAATGCTGAAATAGAAAAGCTTTTTGCTGTTGGTAAAGAAAAAATAGATGCCGAAATTTCGGAAAACAAAGACAGAAAAATCCAAAAGCTTAAGCAAGAAGCAGTTTTTGATATAAGCCATGAAAGGGAAGCCGAAAGAATAGGACTTATTAAAAAACGCGAAGAAATTGTGACTGAAATCTACAGCGACGTTAAATCGGCGCTGCTTGAATACACAAAAACCGAAGAGTATAAAATCGGCTTAAGACGAGCTGTGGCAGATATCGAAAAACAATTCGGAAAGCCTCTGAATCTGATTTTTAACGAACGTGATTTAGAATTCGGCAAAGATCTTTGCTGCAACACAGAAAAGTCGGATAGTATTATGCTCGGTGGATTTAAGGCATATGTTGCAAACGGCACAAAGCTTATTGACTTGACGCTTGATACAAGATTCAAGAATGAGATGAAAGAGCTGCTTAAAAAGCCGGAGCTTGTTATTGAATGATGATAAATATTATTTTGAAATGAGGGTTACTGGGGTATGAGCAATGTGGTATATGGTATTAACGGCCCTGTTGTAACTGTTAAAAACACGTGTGATTTTGCGATGCAGGAAATGGTTTATGTCGGCTCACGTCAGCTTGTAGGTGAGGTTATCGGCATTGATTCAGATAAAACCACCATTCAGGTCTACGAAAGCACAACCGGACTTAAAACGGGGGAGCAGGTTGTGGGCACGGGCGCTCCGCTGTCACTGCTTTTAGGACCCGGTATAATCGGAAATATTTTTGACGGTATTGAAAGACCGCTTAAAAAGCTTGCAGAAACCGA
>USAR01000239.1 GCA_900552605.1 uncultured Oscillospiraceae bacterium
CGCTCCCGTGCTTCGCTTTCGCACCTTATTTCCTTTCGCCGTTGAGTATATTTTTCAAAAAGCTCGGGCGGTGAATATCACTTGCTCCGTATTTTTTAATTGCTTCAATGTGTTCCTTTGTTCCGTAGCCCTTGTGCTTTTTAAAATTGTATTTATCATATTTCTCGCCGAGTGCACACATATATCTGTCCCTTGTAACCTTGGCGATTATAGACGCTGCCGAAACGGAAAGAGATAGCGAATCGCCTTTTATAAGTGCCACTGCAGGTATTTTGCAGTTTTTAGGTGCGTGATTGCCGTCAATAATTGCATAATCGGCAGGAACGGAAAGTCCCTCAATTGCACGGTTCATTGCAAGAAATGTTGCGTTTAAAATGTTAAGCCCCTCTATTTCCTCAACCGTTGCAAATGCAACCGACCAGGCTGTTGCCTTTTCAATTATTTCTTCATACAGTGCGTCGCGCTTTTTAGCAGAGAGCTTTTTGGAATCATTAAGCCCGTCGATAGGATTATCGTCGTTTAGTATAACCGCCGCCGCACAAACAGGGCCCGCCAGCGGACCGCGTCCCGCTTCGTCAACACCGCACACTTTGCAAAAACCACGGCTTTTAATTTCTTTCTCACATTCATCTGTCGGCATTGTTAACCTCCGGAAATTCAATTGTAATGCGCCCGAGTTTGCCTGCTCTGAATTCATCAAGCAGCATAACCGCGGCACGCTCTGTGTCAACCTCACCGCCGCGAAGCATCATTCCACGCGCCTTTCCTATTTTGCAAAGCAGGTCGTGTGCTTCACCTTCAAATTCCGATATTTTAAACCGCTCCCTCAAAGCCTCGGGATAATTGCCTGCCAAAAAATCAGCCAGCCTCATAGCAAGCAGCTCGCGATCGGTTATTTCATCTTTAACAGAACCGCAAAAAGCTAAGTGCTCGCCGACCGTCATATCATCGAATTTCGGCCAAAGCACACCGGGGGTGTCAAGCAGCTCAAGCCGCTCGTCAACGGCATACCATTGGTTGCCTCTTGTAACGCCGGGTCTATCCTCAACCTTAGCGCGCTTTTTACCTACAAGCTTGTTTATAAGCGATGACTTTCCGACGTTCGGAATGCCCACGACCATAATGCGCAGCTTTTTACCGACCATTCCTTTATCAATACTTTTTTGAAGCTCGCAGGAAAGCAAAGAGTGAATTCTGTCTTTAAAATTCTTAAGTCCCGTTCCTGTTTTGGAATCTGTTAAAATACAGGGTATTCCCTGCTTTTCAAACGTGCGACACCACTCGGCATTAGCCTTTTGCGAAGCCAGGTCGCACTTGTTAAGCACAATAAGTCTCGGCTTTTTATCAATAATACCCGCCAGCTCCGGATTGCGGCTGCTAACGGGTATTCTTGCGTCTGCTATTTCAACAACGGCGTCAACAAGGCGCAGGTTTTCCGTAATCTTTCTGCGCGTTTTTGCCATATGTCCCGGGAACCATTGTATATTTTGCATTTCTGCCATATTTTCCGTCCTCAGATTTTCTGTATTTTAATGTGTTGCAGCAAAAATTAAAGCCACTTAATTTTACCGAACGGATAGATTCTCAGCACCGCGTGACCAAGCACATACCTTGTGTCAACCTGACCGATAGCCTCATATCGACTGTCAAGCGACTCACCGCGGTTGTCACCCATAACAAATATGCGACCCTTTTCAACAGTTACGGTGCGTTCCTCGGTGCTGCCGTCACCCCAAGTAGTAATCTGTCCTTCTTTTATGTAGTTTTCGGCAAGCACAACACCGTCGACAATAACCTTTCCGTCACTCGGATCTATGGTAACCTCTTGACCCTCGGTTGCAATAACACGCTTTATTATCGGAGAATCATCTCTGTTCTTGTCGCCGTTGATGTTTTTATAGTTGCGGGAAATAACCACAACATCGCCCTGCTTCGGCTTATAAAACAAATCGGAAATAATAACTCTGTCATTTTCAAACAGGGTATTTTCCATAGACTGTCCCTTGATTCCGACAACACGAAAAACAAATGTGAAAAGCAGAATTATAACAACCACCGACGCAACGACTGCGTCGAGCCATTCAAATATTTCTTTTTTTGCTCCGCCTTTTTTCTCTTTAGGCGCTTTTTCTGTATTCTCTTTGTCGTAATAATAATCCATAGCAACCTCGTATTTCGGATTTGGGTTTTCACCCACCAAAGCAAACAAAGGGGCAAAAACTGCCCCTTTGCCGCCGCAAATAATTACATAATCTGCTCTTTAAGCTTAGCTGCTTTACCAACCTTATCGCGAAGATAATAAAGCTTAGCCCTTCTGATTTTACCGCTGCGAACAACCTCAACCTTTTCAACGTTGGGGGAATGAACGGGGAATACACGCTCTACACCAACGCCGTATGAAATACGACGAACGGTGAAGGTTTCTGCAATGCCGCTGTTGTTGCGAGCAATAACAGTGCCCTCGAAAACCTGAATTCTCTCACGCTCGCCCTCGCGAATTTTAACGTGAACCTTAACGTTCTGTCCGATTTTAACCTCGGGTGCGTTTTCTTTCATCATACCCGCTGTTAAGGTTTTAATAGCGTCCATCAAAAATTTCCTCCTTAATTTTTCCAGACATTCATACGTTCTTAAATATTCCGAACCAGAGGACTGTCCGCTTCTAATGTCGAAATTCGGCACAAGAACCCACTTGTAAGGACAAGTGTAATCAAATGCTTTAATATGATACCACAATAGGTTTTCTTTGTCAAGATTTTTCAAAGATTTTTTAACACATACATTCCAAAGAATTTATAACACACCTCAGTACCGCGTTTTAATTCCTCATATTGTTCGATTCTTTCTTAAAAAACCATTGACATATTACATTATATATGATAAAAATGTCATAGTAAATGTACAACGTGCAAAACAGGAGTGTAATAAAATGAAAAAGTGTATTTACAGAAACGACTTTCGGGATCTCAGCTTCCTTGAGCTTTGCGGTGTTAACCTTTTAAAAGGCGTCACCCCGGCAGTTCTCGACAGCGACGGCGATGCGAGCGGCAAAGTTGAGCTTCAAATGAAACGCTCTGCGGAGTTTATAGACCTTATAACCGACGATACAAATCCAAAAAAGGCTGCGTTTAACAATCACATTGACATTATGACGCCCGAATGCACTTTGAT
>USAR01000240.1 GCA_900552605.1 uncultured Oscillospiraceae bacterium
AGCTCTCCGCAAAGAGTAAATAAATATTCTTCCGACGCCCTGCCGCAGACCGAATTGACCAGCTCTTCGGTTATATCGTTTCCCGCGGCGGTGCAAAGGTCGAGAATCGAAAGCGCGTCTCTCATTCCGCCGTCGGCAAGCTCTGCAATAAGCTCTGCCGCGCCGTCGGATAAGGCAAACTGCTCGCTGTTTGCAACAAATTTCAGGCGGTTTGCAATAACCTCCGGCTCTATTCTTTTAAAATCAAATCTTTGGCAGCGCGATAAAATGGTGGGCAAAAGCGACTGCACCTCGGTTGTTGCAAGGATAAACACCGCGTGCTCGGGCGGCTCTTCAAGCGTTTTTAAAAGCGCGTTTGAAGCCGCTGCCGAAAGCATATGCACCTCGTCTATAATATACACTCTGTATTTTGCCTGCGCCGGAGCGAAAACAATGCGGTCTCTTAAATCTCTTATATGGTCAACGCCGTTGTTTGAAGCGGCGTCTATCTCAACAACATCGGGCACGGAATCGTTGAGAATACCGATGCAGTTTTTGCATTTCCCGCAGGGGTTGCCGTCGACAGGCTCAAGGCAGTTTACAGCGCGTGCAAGAATTTTTGCACAGGTGGTTTTGCCCGTTCCGCGAGAGCCTGTAAAAAGATATGCGTGCGAAACCGAGCCGCGCTCAACCTGTCTTTTGAGTGTTGTGGTTATGTGCTCTTGCCCCACAACATCGGAAAACACAAGCGGACGGTATTTTCTGTAAAGTGCTTTATACATAACCCCTGCCATCTCCTATCCCTTTAAAAAGGCATACCCTTTAATGTACAAACGAACAGATTTACTGCGGCACACGAAAAGCTCCACTTAATGCTGCTCGGTTCCCCGCCTGACATGGTTCATGGTATTCCGTCGCACAGGACCCGCCCGTTTGTACACTAAAAGGTACGCCTGCTTTTGCTATTATACAATAAAAGTGCCCAAAATACAAGCGGTTTTTAAAAAAAGACTTGCTTTTTTAAAAAAATGTGTTATAATATGTAGCGTAAGATTTTGTGTAAAAGGAGAGTGGGTTTTCGCCCACTCTCTTGTTTTTCCGCAAGAGAACAAAAGAGTTGAGCCGTTATTGGGCACAACAGAAAAACGCACGCAATTACGGAAAGGAGCTTGATGCCTTTAATGGCAACATCAAAAACCGCGCAGATCGTGGCAGACCTTGTAAGGCCCGAGGTTGAAAAGCTGGGACTGAGACTCTGGGACGTCCGCTATTTAAAAGAGGGCGCTTCGTGGTATTTAAGAGTGTATATCGACAGCGACAACGGAATAAGCATTGACGACTGTACAAACGTTTCCCACGCAATCGACCCGATAATCGACGAGGCAGACCCGATTCGCGAATCATACTTTTTGGAGGTATGCTCCCCCGGCATTTGCCGCGAGCTTGTAACCGACGAGCACTTTGTCCAAATGGCAGAAAAAAGAGTGCTTGTTCACACCGTGAGAAACGAAAACGGAAAACGCGATATTTTCGGCACGCTTTTAAAAAGGACAGACGACAGCGTTGTGCTTTTGTGCAACGAAGAGGAAACGGCAATTTCGCGTGCAAACATTGCGTTTGTGCGGCTTGACGAAGAGGAACAATAACAAATAACAATATTTCAGGGAGGAAAAAACGGAAAATGAGCAGCGAAATTATAAACGCTATAAAATTTATGGCACAGGAAAAAGGAATTGACAGCCGGATTTTGGCGCAAAAGGTAGGCGACGCCATTGCGACCTCTTGCAAAAAGGCATACGGCGGCAACGAGATAACATTTTGCGAAGCGGATACGGAAAACGACATCTTCCGCATTTACATTCGCAAAAACGTTGTTGATGAAATTGAAAACGACTACACCGACATTCTGCTTGCCGACGCAAAGAAATACGATAAAAACGCCGAAGTAGGCGGCACTGTTGACATTGACCTTGACACTAAAAAGTTCGGCAGAATAATTGCTCAGTCGGCAAAGAACGTTATCCACCAAGGTATCCGCGAAGCGGAGCACGGCAAGGTTTTGGAGGAGTTCCAAAGCAAAAACAAGGACATTGTAACGGCAATCATTCAGAGAATCGATCCGAAAACCGGCAATGCAACAATAACAATAAACGGCAGCGAGGCTGTTTTGCCGAAGGTTGAGCAGGTTCCCGACGAGGTTCTTAACGAGGGCGACCACGTAAAGGTTTACATCGTTGATGTTCGCTCCACCGAAAAGGGCCCCAAGGTTATGATCTCCCGCACACACCCGGGGCTTGTTACCCGTCTTTTTGAAGCGGAAGTGCCCGAGATCTTCGACGGTACTATCGAGATAAAAGCAGTCTCCCGTCAGGCAGGCTCAAGAACAAAGCTCGCCGTGCTTTCAAAGGACGAAAGCATCGACCCCATCGGCGCTTGCATCGGTCAGCGCGGTATGCGTGTTAACAAAATCGTTGAGGAGCTCGGCGGAGAGAAGATAGACATTGTTAAATATTCGGAAGACCCCGCAGCGTTTATTTCGGAAGCCCTGTCACCTGCCAAGGTCGTGGGCGTTGAAATTCTGGACGAGGAACAAAAATCCTGCCGCGTGACCGTGCCCGATTCTCAGCTTTCTCTTGCTATCGGCAACAAGGGTCAGAATGTGCGCCTTGCGGCAAGACTCACAGGCTGGAAGATAGACATTCGTCCCGAAAGCGGCTTCTTCGGCGAGGGCGAAGAGGAAGAAAACAAAGAGAGCGAAAACGAATAACTTCCAAACCGGAATTTTGATTTCGGAGAATAATACAAAAAACGAAGGGAGCGCTTAATAAAATGCAGCAGAAAAAAGTGCCGATGCGAATGTGCACCGGCTGCGGCGAAAGAAAGCCAAAAAAAGAGTTTGTGCGCGTTGTAAGAACACCCGAGGGCAATGTGGTGATAGACGCCACGGGAAAAACCTCCGGCAGAGGAGCATATATCTGCAAGAGTGCCGAATGCTTGAAAAAGGCAATTAAAAGCGGCAGAATCTCGCGTGCTTTCGGCGTTACCGTTCCCGACGAAATATATAAAGAGCTGGAGGGCGAGCTAAACTGAGCACCGATAAATTTTTGGGAATGTTGGGCATCTGCCGCAAGGCAGGCAAGCTTGAAATCGGGTTTGCTCGCTCGGCGGAATCATTGAAAACCAAGAGG
>USAR01000241.1 GCA_900552605.1 uncultured Oscillospiraceae bacterium
TTTTCTCATCGGCACTGTGCATCGTGCTTAAAGGCAAAGCGATTTGGGGAGCTGAAGTGCTGCTGCTTATTGTTTTCTTTGATTTACTGAGGGCAGACTTAATAACGGAAAAAGACAAGCTTAACGTTGTGCCGCACGGGCATTAGATTTTTATGTAACAATGCGGCTATATTAGGCGTGACGGATTTGATTTTCGCCTGCCTATCGGCTTTAATCGGATATTTTATTTTTGCCGTTTTTGCAGTTTCAAAAACAAGGGAGTTAATTAAATGGAGCTTAGTTTGTTTTTAAAAAGTGTTATTGAGCAGGACACGGCGCCTGTGGTTATATGTAATCTAAAACACGAAATAATCTATATGAACCCCACTGCAATAAGAAGATACGAAAAACGCGGCGGTAAAGAACTGATAGGTAAGAGCCTGTTGCTTTGTCACAACGACAAATCGAATGAAAAAATAAAGCAGGTGGTCGAGTGGTTTGCAAAAAGCCAAGACAATAACGTTATTTTCACTTACCATAACTGTCGTGAAAACCGTGATGTATATATGGTTGCATTAAGAGATGACAACGGGCATCTGATAGGATATTACGAAAAGCATGAGTATCGCACACCGGAGTCGGATAAATAAAACAACAAACAGCCTTAGTTTTTTTCAGTGATTGTTGAAATATAAAAATAAAATAATGGCTGCAACGCAGATTTTTGATCGATTCAAGAGTCTGCGTTATTTTTTTGCAAAATCGCTTGTTGTAAAGCCGATTCGGTAATTTATGGTCGCTTAAAAAGACATAATTGTGAAATTTGTCAAAAACAAAAATTAAATTTTGTATTATTCGCTATTGATTTTTTATTCGTGATAGTATATAATAATCTCACAGTGTGGTGGAAAGTGGGTTAAAAATCCATAAAAGTGTCACGAAGTGTTGATGAAGGTGGTGAGGAAAGTGTTTACCGGCGAGTTTGACCATAACGTTGATAAAAAAGGAAGAATGTGTATTCCCGTTAAATTTCGCGAGGATCTCGGCGAAAAATTTATGATATGCAAGGGACTTGACGGTAACGCTTGCCTTTACATATATCCGATGAGCGAATGGCAAAAGCTCGATGAGAAAATACAAAGTATGCCTGTTATAAAATCTCGCCAGCTGCAAAGGTTTATTTACCCCGGTGCGAGTGAGGTTGAGTGCGACAGTCAGGGAAGAATTCTGATTCCGGCCAAGCTGCGTGAATATGCGGGGCTAGAATCAACGGTTACCGTTGTGGGCGTTTCGCACAGGGCAGAGGTTTGGAACACCGAAAGCTGGAAGTCTGTGGCAGACGAGTGCACGCCGCAGAACATTGTTAATTCGCTTGAAGAGCTTGATTTTTAAGCGTTATGGAGAACAAGATGGAATTTTCACACAAGCCTGTAATGCTTAATGAAACAATTGAAATGCTTGATATAAAATCAAGCGGTATCTATGTTGACGGCACGGCAGGCGGCGCAGGTCACTCAAGGGCCATTGCCGAAAGGCTTACAACCGGTCGACTTTTCGCCTTTGACCGCGACCCCGACGCGGTTAAGGTTGCAACAAAGCGGCTTGGTGCGCTGCCCGCCGAAGTTATACATTCAAATTTCAGCGATATGAAGCAAAGACTTGCGGAGCGCGAGGTTACAGAGGTCGACGGTATTTTGCTCGACCTCGGTGTGTCATCTTGGCAGCTTGATAATGCCGAACGCGGCTTTTCATTTCATGCCGATGCGCCGCTTGATATGCGAATGAGCAAAGAGGGTGTCAGCGCTGCCGACCTTGTTAACACGCTGAGTGTCAAAGAGCTTTGCAGAATTTTTGAAGAGTACGGCGAGGAAAAATTTGCGTATAGGATTGCTGAGAATATTGAAAAAGAGCGAGAAACGGAACCGATAAGGACAACCTTTCAGCTAAGCGATATAATCAGTCGCAGCGTGCCTGCGGCGGCAAAACGAAACGGTCACCCTGCAAGAAAGTGCTTTCAAGCGCTGAGAATTGCCGTTAACGGCGAGCTGCAGCTGCTTGAACCTGCTCTTAACGACGCATTTGATTTGCTTAAAATCGGCGGCGTGCTTGCCGTTATCAGCTTTCATTCGTTAGAGGACAGAATCGTTAAAAGGTCATTTCAAAAGTTTTGTATAGGCTGCACTTGTCCGCCCGATTTTCCCGTTTGTGTATGCGGGAAAAAACCGCGCGGTAAGCTTTGCACAAGAAAGCCTGTTATAGCAAGCGAAAATGAACTTGCAGAAAATCAAAGAAGTCGCAGCGCGAAGCTGCGTGGCATAATAAAACTAAGGAGCAACTGTAATGAATAATATGAAGTATTGTAATGACAGCCTTGCACATGATTATGATCTTTTTATGCCCAAGCAAAAAAATACCGAGAAAGCCGAAAAAGAAAAAATAATAAATATGCCGAGGTCGCAGGTTAAGCAAAAGGCGCAGGAAAAAAAGAGTGTTGTTTCGCGTATTTTTCCTGTAGTTACGGCAATATTCATTGTGGGTGCGCTTTTCGGCAATCTGTTTATCCGTGCGGAAATATCTAAAATAGGCAATGAAATAAACAAAGCGGAAACTGTTTGCGAACAGCTTAAAAGCGAGCAAACGCGTCTTAGTGTTGAGCTTGAAAAGAAAACCTCTGTCGGCAATCTTGAAAAGCAGGCACAAAAGCTCGGTATGCAAAAGCAAGAGCGTGTGCAAATGAACTATATTTTTACAAACAGTGACAAACAAGAAGCAGAAACTGCCGACGCAAAGTAGTAATTGTCGGCGATTATGCTGAATATAAATCTATTGTGTGTACGAGAGTCATTTTCTTTTGGCTCTCGTATTCGGGCATTATATAAAGCCAAAAATAACATCTTATTATGAAGGGAAAGAAATGCCGCTATGTCGAAAAAGCCTACAAAGCTTATGTGGACAAGAATGATAACGGTTGTGCTGCTGATAACGCTTACAATGTTTTGCGTTACCGGTGTCAGGCTTGCCGATATAATGATAGTTAACGGCGAGTTTTACAAGGAAAAAGCTTCGGAACAGCAGCTCTACGACACCGAAACCACTGCTTTACGCGGCGATATTTACGACTGCAAAATGAATCTGTTGGCAACGAGTGC
>USAR01000242.1 GCA_900552605.1 uncultured Oscillospiraceae bacterium
CATTATCATTTTTCTATATATAAAAATGTTTTGGAAATTTCAAAATTTTCAAATCCAAACATGACTACAGTTTATGACTTCTTGTATCCGTTGATGAATGATGAAACGATACAAAAGTTGTGTGATGAAGGATTTGGAGAATCAAGTATGTGGACAGAGCATCGCTCCATGTTACAACAAATTTACACGGCTTTAAACCGTGCAGAGTATGATTTCATTAATTATGAAACACTTCAGGAAATAAAATCAATTTTGTTTGACAAGAATGGTTTATTAAATATCACAAAACTCATTTAACACAAAAATAGTGCTCTGGCCAGCACTATTTTTGTAATAATAATTAAATTAGGAGAGAGATATATGAAAAGGAATATGTTTATTAATGAGCTTTCCTTGAGCTCACTTATAGTCTATGAAAATCTCTTGTTTTTAATATCAATTTTCTATGGTAAAAAATGTGAGTTTTGATTAAAATATGGAAAATATTCGAAGTTTTTATCTTCAAAATATGGTATTTCTTAAAAATAAATTATATGGGAATCCCTTTCAATTTGTTAGTTTATTAAATTCTTTAAACATCAAATATTTTTTACATGGTTTAAGCGTTTTCATCGCATTTTTTTGTTTTCTAGCTCATTTATGTGTGTTATATTTATAGTAAATTAAAATGTTTGTTAAAGTTCTACGGAGGACAAAATTATGGTTAGAAGAATTGGGATTTTAACATCTGGTGGGGACTCACCAGGAATGAATGCTGCTATTCGCGCTGTAACAAGAGTTGGTTTAAATAGTGGCTTGGAAGTATTTGGTATTTATAACGGTTATAAAGGAATGGTAGAAGGATATATTGAACCATTAACTCGTGAAACCGTTGGTGAAATTGTGAATCGTGGCGGAACCGTTTTAGGATCTGCAAGATTGCCAGAATTCAAAGATATTGAAGTTCGTAAAAAAGCAATTCATCAGTTGAAGAAACGTGGAATTGAAGCTGTCGTTGTTATCGGCGGGGACGGAACGATTATCCACGCAGCAAAAAAAGCCGCTGTTTATAACAGACCTGTGCTCGGCATTAACGCAGGCAGAATAGGTTATCTCGCTTCAATAGAACCGAGTGACATTGAAAAACTTCCTGAAATTATTGCAGGTGATTATACTGTTGACGAGAGAATAATGCTTAATGTGCTGCACAAAAAACGCGGCGGTGCAAAGGAATATACCGCTTTTAACGATGTTGTGCTCTCAAAAGGAGCACTTTCGAGGATGACCGATATTAAACTTTCGGTTGATGAACATATTCTGCGCTACCGCGCGGACGGTCTCATCGTCGCAACTCCTACCGGCTCAACGGCGTACTCGCTTTCGGCGGGAGGTCCTGTTGTTGAACCGAGTGTGGGCAATATTTTGGTAACACCGATTTGTCCGTATGAATTTATTAAAAAGCCGATAATTCTGCCGAGTGAAGCGCGGCTTTCCGTGGCAGCCGATACAGACGGCGACCGTGAGTTTTTCCTTACTGTTGACGGAGAAATTGCTGTTAAAATTGAAAAAACCGACAGAGTTTATATTAAAAAATCCAATAAAACAGTAAAGCTTATTAAATACCGTGCCGAGTCATTTTTAGATCGTTTAGAAAGAAAACTGCAACAAAACTGAGAGGGGACTTAGAAAATGAAAAATAACCGACATATGGCTTTATTAAAGCTTATTGAAGAAAAGGTTATCAACACACAAGAACAGCTGCAAGCTGAACTTATGCAGCTAGGATTTAATGTAACCCAAGCAACGGTTTCGCGCGATATTAAAGCGCTTAACATAGTTAAAACCTTTGATACCGACGGCAATTACAGATATTCTGTTAATAAAAGCTCTTTGTCTGTGGGTGCTGAAAGATACACAGGCATTTTTTCAAAAGCTGCAATAAGTATTCACGCAGCGCAAAATGACGTTATTGTTAAGTGCTACACAGGTACTGCTAATGCTGCGTGTGCCGCTATTGACGCACTTTATTCGGAAATGTTTGTGGGAACTATTGCCGGTGACGATACAATCCTTGTTATAACTGAGGACTCGGCGGCAGCCGAAGCATTAGTTGCAAAGCTTAACGAAATTTTGGAATAGACATTATTGCTTTGAATTTCAGTTTAAGGGGGATGAGGGGCTGTGCTGAAAAGCCTTACAATAAATAATGTAGCGGTTATTGAGTCTGCCGACCCGTGCTTTGAAAACGGCCTTAATATCCTGACAGGTGAGACAGGTGCGGGCAAATCTATTATAATCGATTCAATCAATGCAATCTTAGGGGAAAGAACTTCAAAAGAACTTATCAGGACAGGCTGCGAAAAAGCAACAGTCGCCGCTGTTTTTGAAGATGTTTCAAAGCTTTGCAAAAAAGAATTTGCAAAATATGACATTCCTTGCGATGACGGCGTTTATATTTTTCAGCGCACGCTGTCGCACGGGGGCAAAAACGTGTGCCGCATTAACGGAATACCTGTTAATACATCGGTTTTAAAAGAAGTCGGCAAGCACCTTGTTAACATTCACGGTCAGCACGATAATCAAATGCTGCTGAAACCGGAAAACCACTGTATGTTTTTGGACGCCTTTGCTGAAAACGAATCGCTGAGAACGGATTACAAAAGCTCGTTTGATAAATTTAAGCAGGTAAGAAAGAAACTTAATGTGTGCGTTGCGGCACATAAGCAGCAATCGGAAAGATTGGAGCTTTTGAAGTATCAGATAAATGAGCTTGAAACGGCTCAACTGAAAGAGGGCGAAACCGAAGAGCTGAAAAATAAAATCTCGCTTTTGGAAAAATCGGAAAAACTTAACGAAATATTGGCGCCTCTTGTTGAAACAGAGGGAGAGTATCTTAATCCTGTCGAAAAACTCGGTGATATATCGTGCAGCATTTTGCGTCTTGGCAAGCTATCGGGTGACCTTTCAGAGGCGTCAGAAAGGTTATCGGCGGCTGTTATAGAGCTGCAGGATATAAGCGCGCTTGCCGAAAATGCGCTGGCATCGCTTAATTTTGACCCTTATGAGCTCGAAACTTTGCAAAACAGACTTGACTTTTTGTATGGACTTATGAGAAAATACAATGTGGA
>USAR01000243.1 GCA_900552605.1 uncultured Oscillospiraceae bacterium
CTTGGCTAAATGCCCGCGCCGCGGCGCGGGCATTTAGCCAAGGCTGACATATGAACGCACAATCCCTCCGACCTATGCCGGGCATCAGCCGATACCGAAGACAGTTGCTCAATCTTTGTGGCATTTCTTTACAGTTTGAGCAGGGTCCGGCGGCGGTTTTCTCGGTTTTGTCAGTACTGACGGCGCGCAAACAAAAGGTGTGCCGTCAAAGCACGGCAGCAAAGCTGTGTTTTTTGCGTAAAAGGGTTTTATTAAAAATTTGCAACTGAAAAAATTTTACACCGATGAAACTTTCGTTTCACCGTTTTTTCGGCATTGTCTGCACGCAAACGCCCTGCGCATTTTTAATGGTTTGAGATTTCCGACTTTTCGCTCTTTGACGGTGTCCGGCAATACTTGACATTGGTGGATAATTGTATTATAATTCACTATGATAATATACAAGGGTCAGTGTGGGTTTTTGCGGTCTGTGTTTTTAAAGGTTTTTAATTCACAAGGGAATCCGTGCTGTTTTTAAAAACCGATTCCTAATTTGCGACACAGTCTTACTGCGGCAGTCTTTCGCTTTGCCGCGGCTGCTGTTCCCATTGTTGCTTTACTGAAATCAAGGGGATTATATGAAAGAAAAAATATTCGTCACTCGTCCGTTATTGCCTCCGCTTGAAGAGTATGTCAACGAGCTGCGAGATATTTGGGACGCGCGTTTTTTAACCAACGCAGGGCCTAAGCATCAAAAGCTTGAGGCGGAGCTCAAGGACTATTTGGGCGTTGAAAACATCTCGCTGTTTTCCAACGGTCATATGGCCTTGCAGGTTGCAATCAGAGCATTGGGACTTAAGGGTGAGATAATTACAACACCTTTTACTTATGCTTCCACAACTCACGCAATTGCAGAGTGCGGCTGCACGCCTGTTTTTTGTGATGTTGACCCTGTCACTCTCACAATGGACGTTGAAAAAGCGAAACAGCTTATAACCAATCGCACGGTAGCGCTGCTGCCCGTTCACGTTTACGGCACGGTTTGCGACGTTGAAGCTTTGCAAAAGCTTGCGAATAAGTACTCTTTAAAGCTTATTTACGACGCTGCTCACACATTCGGTGTTAAGGTCGGCGATAAGGGTATAGGAACATTCGGCGATATTTCAATGTTCAGTTTCCATGCAACAAAGGTTTATAATACCGTTGAGGGCGGCTGCCTTACTTATTCCGACCCGTCGCTTAAGGAAAAAATCGAGGCAATTCACGCTTTCGGTTTCAAAAGCGGTAGCGTTAATGCAGACTACGTCGGCACAAATGCAAAAATGACAGAGGTAAGCGCCGCAATGGGACTTTGTAATTTAAGGCACGTTGACAAGGCTATTGAATCCCGCCGCAGAACTGCCGAGATATACGACAGTATGCTTTCCGGCATCGACGGCATAACGCTTTTGCATAAACAATCGGGAGTTGAAACAAACTATGCATATTACCCCGTTTTGTTCTGCAAGGAAAAGTGCGGAATAAACCGCGACGAAGCAGCCGAGGCACTGAAACGTGATGATATTTTTGCAAGGAAATATTTTTATCCTCTCACAAGTGATTTTAATTGCTATAAAGGCAAGTTTGACCGCGGTGTAACACCGACAGCGGATAGGGCTGCGGAAAACGTTTTGGTTTTGCCGCTTTACGCAGGTCTCAGCGACGATGACGCAAAGCGAATTTGCAATATAATTTTAAACGAGGTGTCTTGATGAAAGGAATAATTCTGGCAGGCGGAAAGGGCACTCGCCTTTATCCGATGACCAAAGTGGTATCCAAGCAGCTTTTGCCTATTTATGACAAGCCTATGATCTACTATCCTCTTTCGGTTTTAATGCTTGCAGATATTCGTGAAATACTGCTTATCTCCACACCCGATGATCTTCCTATGTACGAAAGCCTGCTCGGCGACGGCAGCCGTCTCGGATTAAAACTCAGCTATAAAGTGCAGGACAAGCCGAGAGGACTTGCCGATGCCTTTATTTTGGGTGAAGAATTTATAGGAGACGACAGTGTTGCACTTGTTCTCGGCGATAACATTTTCTTCGGACAAGACTTTTCAAATATACTGCGCCGTGCAAAAGAAATCAACGGCGGCGCAATGATTTTCGGTTATCCCGTTCGTGATCCGCGCTCCTTCGGCGTGGTTGAGTTCGGCGAGGACGGCAGGGTTATTTCTATTGAAGAAAAACCGGAAAATCCGAAGTCAAACTATGCGGTTCCGGGGTTGTATTTTTATTCCAACGATGTTGTTGAGATTGCAAAGAAGGTAAAGCCTTCTGCACGAGGCGAGATTGAAATAACCGCTGTAAACAACGAATACTTGCGTCGCGGCAAGCTGTATGTTACCAAGATGGGTCGCGGTATGGCGTGGCTTGATACAGGCACGCCCGGCGGTATGCTTAAAGCTGCGGAATATGTTGAGGCTGTGCAGTCGCGCCAGGGCTTCTATATTTCCTGCCCCGAGGAAATTGCGTGGCACAGAGGATATATTTCGACCGAGCAGCTGAAGACTCTCGGCGAGGAGCTTAAAATGACCGACTACGGACAGTATATCCTTTCTTTAACCGAGCTTAACGGCTGACGCTTGATTCGGTTTTAAGGAAAGCACGAAAGGAAAAGAAAAATGAAAATAATCGTTACGGGCGGCGCAGGCTTCATCGGCGGCAATTTTGTGTATTATCAGCTTGAAAATTACCCCGAGGACACAGTTATCTGCGTTGATTGCCTTACCTATGCCGGCAATATGGCAACGCTTGAAAAGGCAATGCAGCACGACAACTTCTTTTTTGAGAAGGTTGATATTGCAGACAGACGCGCGGTTTTTGATGTGTTTAAAAAGTATTCACCCGATGTTGTGGTCAACTTTGCGGCGGAAAGCCATGTCGACCGCTCTATCGAAAATCCCGAGGTTTTTCTGCGCACCAACATAATTGGCACCTCAACCCTTATGGACGCTTGCAGAGAGTTTGGTATCAAGCGTTATCACCAGGTTTCAACAGACGAGGTTTACGGTGACCTGCCGCTGGACAGA
>USAR01000244.1 GCA_900552605.1 uncultured Oscillospiraceae bacterium
AAAAAACGTATCAACAGCCTCAACACCGTCGGCAGCAGTTATAACATTAAAATTATTAATTGTCAGATAATCTTCAACTGTGCTGCGCAAGGTATCGTCATCCTCAACTACCAGCACTGTTCTTTTGTCGCACAATTCAATGTTACCTCCCAACGAATCACAAAACTGTAGTATTATAACACTTTCTGTAACATTTTACAACAATACAGATTAAGTATATATGCTGAATTTGATAGAAATTTGATAAAATGTGTATGTTTGTAATGTTTCTGTAATATTACTGTGATATAAGCGTTTTGTTTTATAGAAAAATATAATTTATTAAGTAATTTATTTCTATATGTTTTAACACGAAATCAATAATTTTAAAACAATTGTAAATAATAAAGCAGAGATCGCAGCAATTAAAACATTAAAATTATGAAAGGAAATAATAAAATGGCAATCGATTATAAAAGCACTGCCGAGCAGCTTGTTAAGCAGCTCGGCGGCGACAGCAACATTCAAAAGGTATCGCACTGCGCAACAAGACTAAGGTTTATTCTTAAAGACGAAAGTACGGTAAACGATGAAGCTGTTACAAGAATACCCGGCGTTATAACGGCACTGAGAGCCGGCGGTCAATACCAAGTAGTTATCGGCAACCATGTTACCGACGCTTATAAATTTGTTGATGAGCTGATAACTCCGAAAGCCGACGCACCTCGGCTTGAAAACAAAAAAGCAGGAGTTTTCACAAGAATAGTTGATGTAATTTCAAGTATTTTTGCTCCGTTTCTTTATACACTTGCCGCCTGCGGTATTTTGCAGGGTATTTTGGGTGTTCTTGATGCGCTAAGTATTATCGACACATCCGCCGGAACTTACAAAATACTCAACTTTGTATCTTGGACAGCTTTCACATTTTTGCCCGTGCTTATTGCGGTTACGGCGTCGAAAAAATTCGGGCTCAACACATTTATAGGCGTGGTAATTGCCTGCGCACTTGTAAGCCCCGATTATATCGCAATGGTAAATGCAGGAGAAACAATAAGTTTTCTCGGAATACCGGTGCAGCTTTTAAGCTACACCTCAACTGTTATTCCGATAATCCTTGCAATGTGGGTTGCAAGTTATATTGAAAAGTTTTTTAATAAAATTCTGCCGCTTGTAATACGCAGTCTTTTTTCCGCACTTTTAACAATTGCCATTATGGTGCCGCTTACCCTGCTTGCCTTCGGCCCTGTCGGTAATGCTATCGGCGGCGCTATCGGAGATGTTTACAATTATCTCTACTCTTTAAGTCCGATTGTAGCAGGTATAATTGTCGGAGGACTTTGGGAAGTGCTTGTTATTTTCGGCGTGCATTGGGGTATTACTCCCGTCACCGTCGGGAACTATGCAAATCTCGGATATGACACTTTCACAGGATTACAGGCATCGGCTGTTTTCTCACAAGCCGGAGCAACACTCGGTGTTTGTCTTAAATCTAAAAACAAGGAAACAAAGCGCGTTGCTGCGTCCGCCGCAGTCACGGGAATTTTCGGAATAACTGAGCCCGCTATATACGGTGTTACACTGAGATATAAAAAGCCTATGGTTTGCGCTTGTGTTGCAGGTGCTGTGGGCGGTGCGATTGCCGGCGCTTTTAATGCCGTTTCGTGGGCATATAACATGCCGGGAATCGCAACCCTACCCGCTTATTATAAACAAGGTCATATGACGCAGTTTATAGGACTTTTAATATCAATTACCGTTTCCTTTGTGCTTGGCGCTGTACTGACATATATCGTCGGTTTCAAAGACGACCCGATAAAAGAAAGTGAATCAGCAGCTAACGATGACAATGTACAAACCAAGAAATCGGTTGTAATTGACACTGTTATAAGCGCACCTGTTTCAGGTAAAGTAAAACCGATAACAGAAGTTAAGGATCCTGCATTTTCGAGCGAAGCTTTGGGAAAAGGCATCGGTATTGAGCCTACACAAAACGCAATATTTGCGCCGTTTGATTGCAAAATTGAAACTTTGCCGGATACCTGCCATGCGGTTGGTCTAAGTAATGCGGACGGAATTTCAGTGCTCATTCACATCGGAATCGACACCGTAAAGCTTAACGGCAAGTATTTCAACCCCCTTGTTAAGGTTGGCGACACGGTAAATGCCGGTGCCCCGATAATTGAATTTAACCGTGAGGAAATACGCAAACAAGGCTATGACACAACAGTTATGTTTGTTGTTACGGAGCTGCCGGAAAACGGCGAGGTTTACTGCAAATCCGAAGGAGAGCTTCATAATGGAGAGGCGGCAATAACCGTATCCGCAAAGGAGAATAAAGATGAGCAAACTTCCGAATAGCTTTTTATGGGGCGGTGCCGTTGCCGCACATCAGGTGGAAGGCGCTTACAACGAAGGCGGAAAAGGCTTAAGCATTGCAGATGTGCTTACTGCCGGTGCACACGGAGTCGACAGAAAAATCACCAACGAAATTAAAAACGGTGAATATTATCCCAATCACGAAGCGATTGACTTTTATCACCGCTTTAAGGACGATATTAAGCTGTTTGCTGAAATGGGTTTTAAATGCTTTCGAACTTCAATTGCATGGAGTAGAATTTTTCCGAACGGCGACGATGAAATGCCAAATGAAAACGGACTTAAGTTTTACGACGAGCTGTTTGACGAGCTGTTAAAAAACGGCATTGCGCCTGTCATTACACTCTCTCATTTTGAAATGCCATATGCGTTAGTTAAAAAATACGGCGGCTGGAAAAACAGGAAGCTTATAGATTTATTTGTAATATATGCTAAGACGGTTTTTAAAAGATACCATAAAAAAGTTAAGTATTTTATGACGTTCAACGAAATCAACAATCAGGAAAACTACAGCTATCCCCTCTTTGGTTTTTCCTGTTCGGGCGTGGTTTTTAACAAAGATCCCAATCCGCGTGAGTGTATGTACAACGTCGTGCACAATCAATTTGTAGCGGCAGCGCTTGCCACAAAAGCCGCACACGAAATTGACCCGTCTTTAAAAGTAGGA
>USAR01000245.1 GCA_900552605.1 uncultured Oscillospiraceae bacterium
ATAACCAAAAATTCAAGCGAAAACGGTACCTCGCTGTATCGGCTCAGCAGCTGCATAAGCTTTGCAAGCAGCATTGAGTCTTTGCCGCCTGATATACACACCGCAATTTTATCGCCGCTTTCAACAAGGCGGTATTTTTTAACGCCTTCGATAAACGGATTCCAAATGCTTTTTCTGTATTTTTTGTTAATGCTGCGCTCGATGCATTGCACCGCCGAAAGCTCCTTTGCCATTTAAATTGCTCCTTGAATATTTCTGTTTTTCTGCCGCGTTACAAAAAAGCTATCCGCAAACGCCGTTGCCCTTAACGCCTGTTATATCCTTTATAACCTCACCCGCAATAATAAGCCCTACAACAGGCGGCACAAATGCAACGCTGCCTGGAATCTGTCGGCGCACTGTGCAGGTTCTTTTTGCGGTGGGCGGACAAATGCAGCCGCCCTTGCAGCCCTCTTCCGAGTCGATAGGCCTCAGTGGTTTTTCTTTTGAATAAACCACCTTGAGTTTTTTTATTCCGCGCTTTTTAAGCTCTGTTCTAATAACCTTTGCAAGCGGACAAACCGAGGTTTTAAAAATATCGCTTACAGTAAATGCGGTTGGGTCAAGTTTGTTGCCGGCTCCCATTGAGCTTATTATAGGAGTTGAGCATTTTGTTGCCGCCTCCGCTAAAGCGAGCTTTGCTTTAACTGTGTCAACCGCATCGACAATATAATCGTATTTTGTAAGGTCAAAATCTCCCACGGTTTCCGGCAGCACAAAAACACGGTGCTTTGTAACCTTAACATCGGGGTTAATTTCCAAAAGTCGTTTTTCGGCAACGTCAACCTTATATTCACCCACTGTGCCGCTTGTTGCAAAAAGCTGGCGGTTTATATTGGTAAGACACACGCGGTCGTCGTCGATAATATCAATGTTTCCGACACCGCTTCGCACAAGCGCCTCTGCGGTGTAGCTTCCCACGCCGCCTATTCCGAAAACCGCAACGTGCGCGCTTTTAAGTTTATCGAGTGCGTCGCCGCCCAAAAGCAGCCTTGTTCTTGAAAATCTGTCGAGCATAGTCTACCTCTTATATTATATAGTCGTTTCCGACGTTGCTTAGCTGTCTGTCCACAATATCCTGCAAGGTTATGCTGTCTAAATATTCATTTATAACCCTGTTCAGACCTTGCCAGACAGGCAGAGTTGCGCAATCCTCTGCACGCTCGCAGCTTTGCGCGTTTTCACCAACGCAAGGCACAGGCGACAGCGAGCCTTCGGTTAAACGTAAAATTGTGCCCACTGTATATTCTTTCGGCTTTTTTGCAAGCTTGTATCCGCCCTGATAGCCGCGGTTTGTAGCAAGAATATCCGCACGGTTTAAAACGGGCACAATCTGCTCTAAGTATTTTTTAGAGATACCTTGTCTTGCCGCAATATCCTTAAGAGCTATAAATCCGTCGTTGCAGTGCAGTGCAAGATCTGCCAACATTCTAAGGGCATAACGTCCTTTTGTTGAAACTTTCATTTTTAAAAACGCACCCCCGTTTTTTAAGCTACAAAAACCTATTATACTTGTAGGAATTAGTAACAATATAATAACACAAGCCGTGAGCTTTTTCAAGTACCGCGGCGCAACTTTACAATTATCAAAGGCGTTTTTTTGAATATACAAGGTTTTTAAAGGGAAAAATTATTTTACATAAACTTGACATTACCGTGCTTTTGCGTTTTACATTGTCGCGGTAACATATAGTCGTAGCAAGGAAAACAGAAAGACTACAAAAGAAAAAATGGCAAAGAACAAAAAATGAAAAGGGAAAAAGGAGAAACAATTATGAAAAGAGTATTGAGTACGCTTTTGGCAGCCGCGCTTATTTTAACAGCGTTTGCAGGCTGCGGCAGCAAGAAGAGCGAATCGGCAGAAAAAACCGACTCAGGCACAACGGCATCGGCACAGATCAACGGCAAGGTTGCAACCGACGGTTCAACCTCAATGGAAAAGGTTATCGGCGCTTTGGGAGAGGCATTCCAAGAAAAGTATCAGGGCGCAACCTTCACTTATAACCCGACAGGATCAGGCTCGGGAATCACGGCAGTGCAAGAGGGAAGATGTGATATCGGTCTTTCAAGCCGTGCACTTAAAGACGAGGAAAAGGCAAGCGGGCTTAAGGAAACCACGTTGGCGCTCGACGGTATTGCGATAATCGTTAATCCGCAAAACGAGGTTAAAGATCTTACTGTTGAACAGATTGCAAAAATCTACAAGGGCGAAATCAAGAATTGGAAAGATGTCGGCGGTAAAGACGGCGAGATAGTTCTTATCGGCAGAGAAGCAGGGAGCGGCACACGCGACGGTTTTGAATCGATTACAGATACCAAGGACGCTTGCAAATACCGTCAGGAATTGACAAGCACAGGAGATGTTATCACAACGGTTGCAGGCAACCCCAACGCAATCGGATATGCTTCACTTGCAGCGGTTAAAGACAGCGTTAAGGCAATCTCGGTTAACGGTGTTGCCCCCACAGAGGAAACCGTTAAGAGCGGTGACTACAAGGTACAGCGTCCGTTCGTGCTGGTTACAAAAGACGGCACAGCGCTTTCGGCAACAGCACAGGCATTCTTCGATTATGCAACATCGGCAGATGTAAGCAGCATAATCGCGGCAGCCGGCGCAGTTCCCACAAAATAAAAAATCAAAATGCCAAAATCTTTCAGGCAAATCGCGCTTAAGGGGGTTAACTTTTAAGACTGCGATTTGCCGAAAGGTGTTTTTAACGAAAGGCTAAACATACTATGAAAAACAGGAAAAAACTTTTTGAAAACACCGTGCACGGAGTTTTTTTAATTCTCGGTCTTGTAACGGTGGCGTGCGTGCTGCTTATAACGGTTTATCTTGTAATATCGGGTATACCTGCCATTAAAGAAATAGGGCTTGTAAAATTCCTTTTCGGCAAAACCTGGGCGTCCACCGCAGCCGAGCCGCAGTATGGTATCCTGCCGTTTATCCTAACAAGCATTTACGGCACGGCAGGAGCT
>USAR01000246.1 GCA_900552605.1 uncultured Oscillospiraceae bacterium
GTTGGTGTTATGGTGCGGAAACAATGGATATGAATCCTCATTATCCGAAAGCTGTCTGGGGATTCAACGGAACGGAGCGCCCGGGTGCGGTGTATCTGGCAGCAGTTATGGCGGCACATGCACAGCGTGGGCTTCCGGCTTTTTCCATCTATGGACATGATGTGCAGGATGCAAAGGATACGACAATTCCCGCAGATGTGTTGGAGAAAATCTTACGTTTCGCCAGGGGAGCTGTGGCCGTAGGCTGGATGACAAATAAGGCATATGTCAATATTGGAGCGGTAGCCATGGGCATTGCAGGCAGCTTTTTGGACCCGATGATTATGCAGCGCTACTTCGGTATTCGTGCCGAGTGGGTAGATATGGTTGAAATTATGCGCCGCATCGATCTTGAAATATACGATAAGGACGAATATGAAACGGCGCTTTCTTGGGCAAAGAAAAATTGCCCGATCGGTGAAGATTTCAACCGTGGACCTTGGGGCAACAGCGATAAGGCTGCAAGCGCCGAAGAGCTTGAGAGGCAATTTGAATTTACTATTAAAATGACTCTTATTATTCGCGACATTATGGTTGGCAACGATAAGCTTAACGATATAGGACGTCATGAGGAAGCGCTTGGCAGGAATGCCATTCTCGGCGGCTTTCAGGGTCAGCGTCAGTGGACGGACTATAAACCCAATGCCGATTTTCCCGAGGCAATACTCAATTCAACCTTTGACTGGAACGGCAAGCGAGAGCCGCTTACCTTGGCAACCGAGAACGACACGCTCAACGGTATGTCAATGCTTCTTGCAAAGCTTATAAATCAATCGGCATCGGTTTTTGCTGATGTCAGGACCTATTGGAGTTCGGACGCTGTTGAAAGAGTAACAGGAGCACGCCCGGAGGGTCTTGCAAAAGACGGATTTATTCACCTTATTAACAGCGGTGCCGCAGCTCTCGACGGCACAGGAAGATGTAAGGACGAAAACGGCAAATCTGTTATGAAAAAATGGTGGGAGTTGACAGACAGCGATATTTCCGAAATGCTCAAGGCAACGGAATGGTCGCCTGCAAACCTTGGTTATTTTCGCGGCGGCGGATTCAGCAGTCGTTTTGCAACAAAAGCGGACGGTATGCCTGTAACACTTATCAGAATGAACTCGGTCGAGGGAATCGGCGTAACCTTACAGATTGCCGAAGGCTGGACTGTTGACTTGCCCGACGATATGCACAAAACCCTGCTTGACCGCACAGATCCCGCATGGCCCAGCACATGGTTTGTGCCGAGATTGACAGGCAAAGACGGATTTGAGAGTGTGTATTCCGTAATGGAAAAATGGGGAGCAAACCACGGTGCATTCACTTACGGTCACATAGGAAAGGACATTATAACGCTTGCAAGTATGTTAAGAATTCCCGTATCGCTTCACAATGTTGAGGGCGAGCTCTTCCGACCGCACTCGTGGTATGCTTTCGGAACAAAGGATACCGAGAGCGCAGATTACAGAGCATGTGCCGCTTACGGTCCGCTTTACAAATAGTTTAAGCTGATTGTTTTAATAGCACAAAACAACATTAAAGAGAGTAATTTATAATAAAACCGACTCACGATTTATTTATTTGAACGTGGGTCGGTTTTTGAATTTCATTCTTTTATTTAAAATGGTACTTTGAGAGAAAAGAGAAGTTTAAAGTGAAGAGAAACCAAAAAGAAACGACAATTTTCGAAAGAAGATTGTCGTTTCTTTGTTCTTTTCACTGTTCTCTTTTCGTTCTTCTCTTTTCTCTCGGATTGTCGTTTGCAAATAAAAGATAAAAGAGAAAAGAAAAGGTAGCTTTGCAACGCAAAGCATTGATTATAAATATTATTAATGATACAATTCATTTTGAGGTGATATCAGTGGAAAGTCCGTTGCTTAATAAATCTCTTGATTTTGCGACTAAAATCGTTTTATTTTATGAGACGTTTTCCAAAACGAAAAGGGATACCACAATTGCAAAACAGCTACTTCGTTCTGCTACGAGCGTTGGAGCAAATATAAATGAAGCTGTTTACGGCAACAGCAAAGCGGATTTCATTTCAAAGTTACATATTGCACTTAAAGAAACTGGCGAAAGTATCTATTGACTCACTCTTTTGAAAAGGACAAATTTAATTGATTATAAATATGACGAATTACTTTTGCTTGCTGAAGAAATAAAAAGAATGTTGATAGCGTCACTCAACACCGCAAAGGGAAACAAATAAATTGATTGATATTTTTCTATACTGTGCTGTAAAGTACATAAGTTAAAAAGTAGGAAAATCATATAGATCATTACGGAACGCAAAGACTTGAAACCGACCGACTGGTTTTAAGGCGATGCAAAAGATAAATAGCAAAATCAATTTCCCACAAAATATTGACGCCGAGAATAATGTGTTGTATAATGAAACAGAAGAAAAAATCGGCAATCCCGCTTACGACCGCCTTCAGCCGCGTTGAAAGGAGACTGTTATGTTTAAGAGAATTATATCGCTTATTATTGCAGCAACCGTAATTTTTGCGTTTGGCGCCTGTGCGAAGAAAGACAACTCAGCCGATGCTTTAAGCGTATACAATATCGTCGGCACGGACAAATGGAACAAAATGAGCCGCGCCGAGCGGGTCAGCGCGTGCCAGATTCCGGCGGATACGCTCTCTAAGATGTCCTCCGCCGAGCTTGTCCGTGCGGTGATCGAATATCCGTTTTTCGTCGATATTCTCGCATATGACGATGTGAAAACGGGCTATAAGGCTCTGCGTTCTGAGTGCGGCGCCTTGCAGGAACTCGTCGAAAGAGAGGACGGAGCGCAAGCTCTTTTGAATGTGTATAATGACGCTTCGGCTCAGCCAGAAAACGCCGACAGCAACGAAATAAAGTGCCTCGAACTGCTGCTTATGCAGGACGATTTTGCCGAAGTTATGACAAAATAGCAGGCGGTTGAGATTATAAAATGCCTATGCCGGCAGCCGATTTTTTTCATGTTCTTAAAACCTCAGGCGTTCGCC
>USAR01000247.1 GCA_900552605.1 uncultured Oscillospiraceae bacterium
TATACATAAATAATATAACACAAATTTTCTGCCTATACAATATATTCTTGAAAAAAAGCGGCATAATAAAATTTGAAAAAGCAGAGCAAAAAAACAATTATGAGAGGATTTAGCATTATGAAAAATTTTAGCTACACAATAAAAGACCCCGTGGGAATACATGCGCGCCCTGCAGGACTTCTTGTGAAGCGCGCATCTGGGTTTTCTTCAAAAATCACAATAAAGACCGACAAGGGCACTGCCGACGCCAAGCGGCTTTTCAGTATTATGGGACTCGGTGTTAAAACCGGAGTTACGGTTGAGGTTATCGTTGAGGGAGCGGACGAGGAGCAGGCCGCCGCGGAATTGGAGAAATTATTTAAGGAAACGCTTTAATTATGAGAGAGATTAAGGGCATTGGCATTTCCGAAGGCATTGCAATGGGTAAGGTAAGGTTTTTGGGTGCGGCAAAAGCTCCTGCCGCGGGTCACGCAGGCAGTGCCGAAGAGGAATATAACAGATATTTAAAAGCGCTTGACGAAACCGACAGTCAGCTTGAAAAGCTTTATTTAAAAGCGCAGCAAACTGCCGGAAATGAGCAGGCTGAGATATTTGCAATTCACCGAATGATGCTCGGCGACCCAGAATTCGGCGAAATAGTAAAGCAGGTAACATCGGGCGGAAGAACGGCGGAATATGCTGTTTCCGTTGCGGCAAAGCAGCTTTCGATGCGGCTTGAAAAAATGAGCGACGACTATATGCGCGCACGCGCCGCCGATGTTTTGGACGCTGCAAGAAGCCTGCAGAACACACTTTCCGGCAGCGGCGAGATTAACATTGAATTACCTGCGGTGATAGCAGCAAAGGAGCTTATGCCGAGCGATACGGTGCGCATTGACCGCAGTGTTATTTTGGGGTTTGTTACAAACCGCGGTTCTGTTAATTCGCATATGGCGATCCTTGCAAGAAGCATGCAAATTCCGGCGCTTGTCTGTGACGTGGATCTTTCCGAAATTAACGGCAGCTTTTGTATAGTGGACGGCGGAACGGGCAAGCTGATAATTGACCCAACGCCGTATGTGACTGCAAGCTATAACATTATGCAAGAGGAAATGAAAAAGACGCGTGAGCGGCTTAAAAAGCTTATAAATGCACCGTCTGTTACCAAAAACGGCGCAAGGTTTTCCATTTTTGCAAATATTGCAAGCAGTGCCGACGCACTTGATGCCAAAAAGCAGGGAGCAGAGGGCATCGGTCTTTTCAGAAGTGAATTTTTGTATATCGGAAAAACAGCTCCCCCTACCGAGGGCGAGCAGTTTGAACACTACCGCAGTGTTTTAAATAGTTTTCCCGACAGCACTGTTATAATCCGCACTTTTGATATCGGAGCAGATAAGCGTGCCGACTATTTGCGGATGCTAAATGAAGAGAATCCCGCGCTGGGCTTCCGCGGAATAAGGTTGTTTTTAAAACGAGAGGAGCTCGCGGTAACACAGTTTTGCGCAATCTTGCGTGCTGCCGCTTTCGGCGATATAAGAATAATGCTGCCGATGATAACCGACGGGCAACAGATTCTAGACGCAAAAAAGCTTTTACAAAAAGCAAAACAAAAACTTGAAAGACGGGGTGAGAAATTTTGCAGTGACATAAAGCTCGGTATAATGATTGAAACTCCTGCTGCGGCGCTTGAAACCGAGCGTATGTGCGAATATTCCGATTTTTTCAGCATAGGGACAAACGACCTTATTCAGTATACCCTCGCTGCCGACCGTCAAAATGAAAATGTCGCCGCACTTTGTAATGCGGCACATCCGTCGGTGTTAAAGCTTATAAAAATCTCTGTTGAGGCTGCAAAAAAGCACGGCAAATGGATTGGTATTTGCGGAGAGGCGGCACGTGACACATCGCTTACACCGTTCTTTTTAAGCCTTGGCGTAGATGAGCTTTCTGTCTCACCGGGTTTTATAACTAACCTTAGAAATGCAGCTGCCGATATTGACATAAGCAATGCCGACGAGATTATTAAGGGATATTTGGAATAATGGCTGTGGTATTTCGAGAGAACGATTTTGCAGACTGCATAGTTAGCTGATATTCTTTTTAAGCTTGTGCGTTATGGTCAACAATAATGCACAAGCTTTGTTTTTATTGCGATATAACTATAATAAAATTAAGACACAATTGTATCGTGTTAAGATAATCGGAAATTGAGGTTTCTTACCGGAAATCAAGCGGTCGCTCGCGCCGCGGCGCAACCGTTTTCAGCACGGACTTGCGGTATAAAAGGCTTGAAGAGAAAACGGTTTTAAAAGCCGATTTATCGGCTTTTTGTCGCCAACGGCGATGGCGCCGCGGCGTGGGCGACCGCTTGATTCCCGATAAGAAACAGCGGTCGTTTTGTGACGTTACAAAAACAATCAACTTTTTATTATCGCTTGCCTAATCGGACTATTAAATAAATCATAAAATCCGGCAACAGATGCGTTTTGATATGCAGCTGCTGCCGGGTTTGTTTTTTGTGAATTTTGTAAAGCCTTATGGACGTTCGTCAAGCGGTGTGTAGGCACGTCGCTCACTGACATTTTTATAAGCCGGTCTTATAATCTTTCCTGCGTTGGTAAGCTCCTCAATTCGGTGTGCGCTCCAGCCGGCAACTCGGGCAACTGCAAAGATCGGAGTGTAAAGCGCGGTTGGAATACCAAGCATATCATAAGCGAATCCGCTGTAAAAATCAACATTGGCGGAAACACCTTTGTATATCTTGCGCTTTTGAGCAATAATCTCAGGTGCAAACTCCTCCACCTGTCTTTTTCCATTGCAAGACTTTTAACAAAGCTTTTAAATACCTTGGCTCTTGGGTCGGAAAGACTGTAAACCGCGTGCCCCATTCCGTAAACAAGACCCTTGCCGTCAAAGGCCTTTCCTTCAACAAGATTTTGAAGATAACCTTTAATTTCGCTGTCGCTGTGCCAATTTATGCTGTTTTTCAAATCCTCAAACATATGCATAACCTGAATATTGGCACCACC
>USAR01000248.1 GCA_900552605.1 uncultured Oscillospiraceae bacterium
GATAGCAGCTGCCGCTAAGCTAACGCTTTCGCCGGCATTACACTCATTCCAAACGCTGCTAAGGGTAATCTGTTTTTTAGGCTTTATTGTTGTGTATATATACATACAATAACCGCTGCCAACCTTATCGCGCAGAACCCCCTGCACATCGAAAGAGCTGTCTTTAACAGGGATATTGCAGTTGTCCTCCACGGTTTCCGTGCGGTCGGAATGATAGCGATAAAAGGTTTTGTTGATATTCTCTTTAAAGCGGATATTTATGTCGCGCTCTGCGCTTGCGCCCTCTTTGGTTTCAAGCAGCACGGTGTAATCGCCGTCTTTGGTTTTAAACACGGCGGCTCGCACGTCTTCACCTGCAACGCTTACCTGCATAACATCGGAGTGCGCAGGAATATATGTTGTGAGCAGTGACATTTCGTAAAAGTTTACTCTGAATTTACCAAGTCCCGCTTTTGTTGAATGAAGCATATAATATCCGCCCTGCCAATCGTTAAGCGGATCGCTCCACCAGCCGTCCTGAAGGCCCCAGCTTAAAACGCCGCGCACACCGCTGTTGGCAGCCGCTATAACCTGAGCGCCCAATGCGTCGTCCCAATTTCTTATATTGTATTTACCGCTTATTGCATCGTCGCCGATCTTAACATCCAAAGCATCGTCTTTAATCAATGCAGCGGCGGTTTCGGTTATGATAAAGCGTTTACCGAGCAGATTTCTGTAATACACCATATCGTCGAACAGCGACGCATAGTTAGATTCATAAAGCAAGCTGCTGTTATATCGGTGAACAGAAAGGTAATCTACATATTTGCTGCCGCCGAGCTTGCAGAAGTTAACGGTATATGTGCTGTTTTTTGTGTCAAAACGCGCCTGCTCCGCACCCCAAAGCTCGATTTTCTTATCATAGACGGAGCTTTTAAGCATTTCTCTTGCACGCTGTGAAAGGCGCACCCAATACGCTTCGCTTGAGCCAACGGTTACAAAGTCGCCGCCGTTGTTAGGCTCGTTGTAAAAGGAAAGATACTTAATGTTTTTAATGCCGCAATCCTTGATCATATAGTCGAGCAAGGCTTTAGTAGCATTTACAAAGGCGTTAATATCATACGGTGCCGCACCAAAAGGTATTTGCGACGGCACACCGAACCACGTTTGTATTCTTACAGGCACCTTCCAGCCAAAGTTAAGCTCGACCTCTGTGCCCATCTTCTCGTATCGTTTTGCGTATTTTATAATAGACTGCACGGTGCTGTTGTTGAAATCATAAACACCGTTCATATAATTTTTGTAGTCAATATTGTTTTTATAATCGTTTCTTGTAGGATTACTCTCTTTGTTGGTTATGATCCAATTCGGCTGAAAAACAAGCCTCGCAACCGTCGGAGCGAATGCCGCCTGACGGTCCATATCGACTTCATAAAGTACTTCATTGTAATTTGCGGCAGTGTCACCGTTAAGACCGCACCAAATGCTATTTGTGCCGTAACCCAAAAAATCGCTGAAAGCAACCTTGGTGTTATCAACATTAACCGTTCTTGCGCTGTTTGCACTCAGTGCTTTACCGTATTTTTCAATAGGGTTCTTTCTAAGCTCTGCCTCGTCAAAATCAATGTCTTCAACATCATTGTCATCGATAGGCTCGGAAGGTTCATCGGGGAAATCCGGCTCCTCGGGGTCAATGGGTGCGTCGGGATATTGCGGCTCGTCATTATCGGACGGAAGAATGGGGTCAACATCTATTCCGCTGTCATCGACATCTGCGATATCACTGCTGTCGGAGCTGTCGTCACTTTGGCTGTTGTCGCTCACCGCTTCTGAAGATGTCACTTTTGATGAGGCAGAAGAGTTGTTTTTATTCGGTTTTCTCTTCGCGCACGAGCACAGCAGTGAAATTACCATTATAGCAACAAGCGCTGTGCTTATTGTTTTTAAAAGGTATTTTTTCATTTTGTCCCCCCGTAAAAGGAATAAAAGGTTTAATTCATTTTCAGCTTTAATCGGGAAACGACTACCGTGCTTTAAAGCCGACAACAGTCGACCGTCAAGCGCGGTAATCGGTTCCGTATCTTTTAAACGTTAATTAAAGGTCATCGTCTTCGCTTAAATAGTTATCGTAAAGACCGCCGTTAGGATCTTGAAGCACGCCCGATATGCTGACGTTAGCACAAAAATCGTCTTTAAGTGCCTCAAGAACACTAAGCTCGGGCTTTTGATATTCCTTTTTGAAATTCATATCATTTTACCCCCGATGCATCAAAAGTGTAAATCTTGCTGTAAGCGTATTTCTCTCCCGTGCCGTCATTATAGCAGATATAAGCTCTTGCGGCTCTTGTTTGGTCGACGCGGATCTTCGAAAGCGTTACCATAAAGTCGCTTACATTGTTTGAAAAGTTTATATCCTTTGTTTTAAACGCAGTTGTTCCCACAGTGAAATCGGTTTCGTTGTATCCTGCTGCGGCTGTATTTGCAAACAGTACGCCCGCTTTCACAAATGTTGCGTCCTCGGGCAGTGTTACGTTTGCCATAACGGTTGCGTTAAAATATGTGTTAGAGCCGACAGTGTACTCTGCTGACACTTGCGGAGCCACAGGAATTCTTGCGGCGTCTACTTCTGCGTCTGCTCCCTCTTCGCCGGTGTATACTGCCGTAAACTCAACGTTACCGGGAACATAGATCTCGAAGCTTTGTTCTTTTGAAACAACCTGTTCATCGGTCTTCCACAGAGCAAAATCTGCAGTTGAAGTTGAAATTCTCACGCGCTCGTCAAACTTATAATTATTTGTTGCGGTACCGTCCTTATCCGTTACGGTAACTGTGTAAAGATTGGACTGCTGCTCGTAAACGGTTGTAAATGTCGCGTCGCCTGTAATAACATAATCGTCTGCTTTATCAAAGCCCTTGAAATCGTAACCAAAGATATAAGGTGCCTTTTCTTTTGCTGCCGCCATATCATCAGCGCTAACGGTTTCTCCCTCTAAAACTGTTGTGCTGTAAATCACATTACCCTTG
>USAR01000249.1 GCA_900552605.1 uncultured Oscillospiraceae bacterium
TCCCTCAGGCTCATTCTCGTTTTTCGCTTTTTCCGTTTCAGTCGATTCGGTTTTTAATTCCGAATCTTTTTTCTCGGCTTCTTCGTGCAATGCATTTTCTTTTTCGTGAATCGCACCCGTGCCGCCCTCAACAACGCCGTTGCTTTTAAGAACGGAGAAAACAGTGCCTATAAAGCACTTTACGTCAAACGAAAAGCTTTGTTTTGCTATGTATTCACCGTCCAGTCTTGCTTTTTCTTCAATCTCAAGCTCATCTCTGCCGTTTATTTGCGCCCAGCCCGTAAGTCCCGGGCGAACGCTGTTAGCGCCGTATTTATCGCGCTCGGCAATCAGGTCGTACTGATTCCAAAGCGCAGGACGCGGTCCGATTATGCTCATTTGTCCGACAAATATATTAAAAATCTGCGGCAACTCGTCGATTGAGGTCTTACGAATAAAGCGCTGAAAACTGCTTAACATATCGTCGGCGTTTTCCAGCTGATGCGTAGGAATATCGTGCGGAGCTGCCACAGGCATCGATCGGAATTTTAATATTGTGAATAGCTTTTTATCCTTGCCCACCCTTTTCTGTTTGAACAATGCTGGACCTTTTGAGTCGATTTTAACAATAATGGAAATAATAGCCATAGGAATTGCCAGAACAATTATTGCACAAAATGACAGCACAATATCTATCAGCCTTTTAAGTAAATGCTTATACATCTTTTTCCCCCGTCAAGCGGCAAATAACAATTGCACATCAGGCGCAATATTCCATATAATAAAAACCTTTGATATTATACCATTTTAAACCTTTGTTGTCAATCATACACGATGAATAAAAAGCTTACTGAAACCATATATAAAATTACTGATAATGCAACAAAAAAGTCTCAATTTTGCTTTTAGTATTGATATTGTGAGGCTTCTGTGATAAAATTTATTCAGGCGGTGGGAAATATGCAAAAAAAGCTTACATCAAGGCTTAAAAACAATTTCGAAGAGTTTTATAATAAGGATTTCGATTTTTACATTTCCCACAAAACTCTCCAATCCGAAGAGGATGAATATTACAGCTACCACTGGCACGATTATTTTGAGCTGGAGTTTGTTGTAAGCGGTAAGGGCGAGCATATTTTTGATAACATCTCCTATAAGCTCGGTCCCGGCAGTATCTACATTGTTTCTCCGGTTGATTTTCATTCGCTTAAATACGACCCCACAGGTCCGCTTGAGATGTACAACATTAAATTCGGCAGCAATGCACTTTCTCCTGCGGTTTTCAGAAGAGTCGAGCAAGCTCAACCGCCTATTATGGCAACGCTTGTTGCAACGGAATATCGCTATGTTGTGGCTGAAATGAAAAAGCTTGTTGATGAATTTCGCGCACACCGTTCCGATTCCGAACTGATGCTTAAAGCAGGGTTTGACAGAATCTGCCTTATGGTGCTTCGCAGAATGGAACATTTCGGCGAATATATGCCCGCTTTTAATGTTTATGCCGCAGCAGAACCCACGGTTAAAAAAATTGTTTCTTATGTTAATTATAACTTTCGCAGTCAGATAAGCCTGCAAACAGTTGCCGCAACACTTGATATGACGCCGAATTACCTCGGTGAGCTGTTTAAGAAAGAGCTTGGCTTAAGCTTTACGGAATATGTAAAAAAGTTGCGGCTTGAGTATTCAAGAAGCCTGCTTGTAAATTCGGAGCTTGATATTAACCAAGTATGCTTTGATTCGGGATTTCGCACAACGTCGTATTTTATCTCGTGCTTTAAGAAGCAATACGGCAAAACACCGCTTGAATACAGGCTTGCATTTTCAAAAACGCAGCAGAACTTTACTGTGACCGACAGTGAGAATGTTAAATAAAGTCTTTCTGAGGAAAAAATACTTAATTTGTGTAAAATGATAGTGGAAATTGCAGGCAAAGTGTGTTATTATTATTAAGAGTACTTAAAGATTTGCCGTATTTCACACAGTTACTGTCTAAAATGAAAGGATTTTAAAATGCGAGTTATAACCGGTTCCGCAAAAGGCAAGCGCCTTAAAACCCCGATGGGCGACGATATCGTCCGCCCTACAACCGACCGTGTTAAGGAAGCAATTTTCAGTATACTGCACTTTGAACTTGAAGGCGCGGAAGTTTTGGATTTGTTTTCAGGCAGTGGTCAGCTAGGTATTGAGGCTTTAAGCCGCGGCGCAAAACACGCATATTTTATCGATGCAGACCAAAGCTCGGCAAAGCTTACTGCCGAAAACGTTTCAATCTGCGGCTTTGATGATATTGCAACGGTGCACCGTGCCGACTACAGCGCATTTTTAAACAGAACGACAGAGAGCTTTGATATTGCTTTTTTGGATCCTCCGTACTCGGCAGGTATTTTGCAGGATGCACTCAGGCTTGTTGCAAGACATATGTCACCGCATGGCATTATTGTTTGTGAGCACCCGAGAGGGACGGAGCTTTTGCTCCCGGACGGTTTTTCCGAAAAATTATATAATTACGGCAAGGTTTCAGTCACGGTTTTTCGGGCACCTTAAAAATACACCCTGCCATTGCTTGATATTAGGAGATACATAAACAATGAAAAACACAATAGCTATCTGCCCCGGCAGCTTTGACCCGATTACTAACGGGCATTTGGATATTATAACACGTGCGGCAAAGATGTTTTCAAAGGTAATTGTCGTAGTTATGACAAACGCCGCAAAAACCCCTTGCTTTTCACCAAATGAAAGAATGGATATGATAAGCAAAGCAACGGAGGGAATCGAAAACGTTGAGGTGGATTTTTACGACGGCTTGCTCGCGGACTATTGCAGAATGAAAAATGCCGGCGCAATTATTAAGGGACTTCGCGCTATGTCCGACTTCGAATATGAATTTCAGATGGCGCTTACAAACAGAAAGCTTAACCCCGAAACGGAAACCGTTTTTTTAACTACCGCTGCCGAAAATATGTATTTGAGCTCAAGTATGGTTAGACAAATCGGCATCAAAGGC